>NZ_LMCH01000026.1:0-13185 GCF_001623095.1 Pseudovibrio sp. Ad5
CAGTTTTGGTTGAGCCGTGAAACTGAAATACATTTTTGGCGATATCAATCCCGATGATACTAACTTCCATGATCACATCTCCTCTCGCGCTATATCCTCAACGCTATCTTGGCATAAAGCGATGCCTGGCTGGGAGGGCGTCCACTCCATCGTGTGTGGGCGTTACGAACAACAACAAGGGAACATTGAATCTCATTCACCCAAGTTTGGTGATTTTGAACTGGTAAGATGCGGACTTTGCTGACGTTCAATGCACTGCGAAAAATCCGGCCAGTGAGAGGCCGTTGCTAGCGTCGAGGGCCTCAAGCGGACTTTTGAGCGGTTCTACCGAGGGTTGATAGGTGTTTTAAATGGATGCAAGTTCTCTCCCAAACTCAGCAGCAGTTGGAAGTTAGCTTTTGAAGTATGTTTACCGACGTGCAGCTGTTTAAGAAAGAGCACAAGAGTTAAGCGTGGAGGTATTGACCAGAATTGGCATGCAGAACTTCAAAATCAAACCAGAGGGCGACGCTGCAATATCACCTTCAGTCAGATCAACTTTGAGTTCTAAACTTTATGATTAATCACTCCTTGCATGTTGTTGATGAATGATCTCCGCTACGTTTAGCCCCATCTTTCTGCAAGTGCGTCTTCTTTCTGATTAAACTCTGCGTGGTGGAGAGCATATAAAAGTTTGAGGCATTCCCCAAAAAAGGGATCTGTATATGCGATTGCTCCAAACGTTTAAATGCTGTCGGTTTGGAATAACCCGCAGACGCGGGTTATTCCATATTGGTTATCACGCGAACATGAAGTCATCTTCAGTGATGTTGCTTACGGCAACGTCTGAAAGGGTGATGGAGCTACCCTCATAAGAAATGATGGTGTCATCATCCTTCCCGGAGATGTTCAGGTCGTTGAAGCTATCGATATTGTTTATGAATTCAATTAGATCAAAGCCATCTTCGAAGTCGATGATTTCATCAGCACCCCAATTGGTATCGAATACAAACCTGTCATTTCCAGAACCTCCGGAAAGCATGTCGTTGCCAAAACCGCCTTCAAGACGATCATGACCAGCATTGCCATAAAGAGCATTGTCGGCAAAGTTACCGATCAGCGTGTCGTTGCCTGACCCTGCATAGGCAGTTTCAATCACTGTATCGCGCATGATGGCTAGATTGCCTTTGTAACCATTCACATCAGAATAGGTTTCTGCCAACAGCGAGATTTTCTGATCAGCACGCACAGAACTAAAGTTGAGAGTGTCCTGCCCTCCACTGTCAGAGATCGTGTAGGTTACCCGGTTTAGATCCGCCAGATCATCATAGTAACCGCCAGCGGTTGAGTTTTCGCCATAAACGGTATCACCACTGCGAATGTTATCAGCGGTACCATAGAGATCCTGCATTGCAAGAATGTCAGCAATCATTGGCGTAACGACATAGGCATAGCTAGCGTCCACAGCAGAGTTCTCGTTTTGAGAGAAGTAGGACATAACTGTGCCCTGCCAAGAATCGTTCGCATAGTGGTTGTCTACACCATAGCGTGCGCTGCCGTTGTAGTTGCCAGCATGCCCCAGGCCGAGAGCATGGCCGATTTCATGGATGTAAGTCTGGAATGAATAGGAATCCAGGCTGGTTCCACTGTTCTTCAACCATGAAGTGCTTACGTTTACAATTGATGACTGAATGGTGCCGCCATATGCGCGGGAGCTTGAGTAGGCACCGCTTCTATCATCACTGAAGGTGATTTGTGCGCCAGAATTCGCCTGCTCAAAGTTGATGCCCGTAGTCATCGACCAAGCATCAAGAGCTTTGATCGCGAGAGCCTGACCATCACTGTTCAAGCTTGTTAGGTTTACCGTGATCGTGCCACCTGGTTCCACATCAAATGCACGACGGCCACTGCGCCAAGCTACATCAGTGAGCTGGTTAGCGATTTGATCATTGGTAAAGTGCCCTTCAGGCACAACGATCTCAGGATCCGGGTCCACAGGGTCCGGGTCCACAGGGTCCGGATCTACAGGGTCCGGGTCCACAGGGTCTGGATCTACTGGACTGGCATTTTCGATTACGTCAATCTTATAGCTGCCAGTATAACGGTTACCAAAGGAAGAAGCCCCAATATAAAACTTGCCGCTGGAAGTGGCCGTAAACGTGATCTCAGAATTACGTCCTTCTCCACTATCGTCATCAAAGGCAATACGGTTACCATCACTATCATAAAGCGTAAGGACAGTGTTGCGAACACCGTAATACCCGGTTCCTTTTAGGGAGACTGTGTACTCTTTACCTTCTTCAAGCTCGATTGCCACAGCATCACGATCACCGCGGTAGCTCAATCTTCCAACAAAGCTCTCGCCCGCATCAATTGTATATGGTGTGGAGCGACTAAATGGGGCATCACGCCATTCATCGCCAGGTGAAGTCCATTTGTAGGGATAATAGCCATAAGGATTGTACTTATAACGGCTAGAAGAGCCCGAATAACTGTAATGCATCTTACCCTCAATTTTTACTTCAATTACAGAAGTAAAATTGATCATCTATCAGTAACAAACAACTCTAATTAGTGTTTTTTCCCATGATAATTTTGTTCACAAAACATAATATAAACTTAAATCAAATAGGTGCAAGTATAATTAAGTATTTATTTCAAATGCACCTGACTGCTAATTACTAATCTAATCAACATTATCTAATTGATATTATTGATATATAATCTAAAAATTACCATTTATGTCGATTTCTAGGAGTTGCACTGAATAAATCTTATTCTCCATTATAAAAATTATTTACACATAATATAGCCATATTTTCATATTTTTACTTAAATCTGCTCGGTATCGAAAATTCCATCAGAGATAGGCCCAGTGGACGCACGGCAGTATATTTTGCCATCGTTAAGAACAATAAGAGAACTTTGCCGAGTAACCACAAACACCCTGATTTGTTAGGCTAATTACGCTGTTCTTAAACAGTTAATGGACGGATTAAGATCGGTAATACTGCAATCATTCGGCAATTCTAAACTTTGCTGCAGGTGCGAAAGCCTAACTATGCGAGTAATGTTTTGAGAGACGACGGGCCATTACCGGCGATTAGAGCGTTTCCATCAATAGTGAGGCAGTCTGGATTGTAGTCTTTCGGAGTTTCCCAGACCACTTCCTTTTCCTACGCAAAGGTCACAGTGCTAATGAGTAATACCGTGCTCAGGGCGGGGATAAATTAGCGGGATTGGTGGATATGGATTTTCGACAGGTGGAGAGCATTTGCCCGCCACTTCTGTTTACAAGTGGCGGGCGGGTCTATGTTGGGTAGGTGGTCTTGCTCAGACAGGAGAATGGTCAGAACTTCAGAGCAATGTTTGCTTTGAGCCCCTGATCGGTGAAGCCGGAACCAAACCGGCCATCGTATGCCAGACCTAAGGTTGTGTTCCGTCCCAGATCCACCGATGCTCCCAGATTCAGCAGAAGAGCATCTCTGGCAATCGGGATACCGGCAACGGAGAAGTCATCGCCTCCGGCAAAGGCATGATTGACAACAGGAGTTATATCGCCAAACGCATGCTGCCAGGCAGCTTGTGCTGATAGCTTCGCGGTGAATTGACCAAGGTTCGCCCGTGTCTCTGCACGCAGCCCGATACTGGTGAAGGTGCTGTCCATTGTCTGGCGACCAGCCTTCAACGCAGCAGAGCCACCGGTTTCGGAGTACCCATCGCCGGACAACTGGATGTAGGATATATTGGCAAAAGGCTCAAGACTGGTCGCAGCATAATCAAAACGATACCCCGCTTCACCAAAGATCTGCGCAATTCGCACTGTGTAGGATCCTGACAGGTTCTCGGCAAAGCCAGTGAAGGCAACCGAACGGGTCGTGTCGATATCGTGCCATGCATAGCTACCACCTGCGCGCACTCCCAGAGGCCCAAACTCTGTGCCACCATAAGCACCAAGATGCAGCGTGTCTGCCGTCGCAGAGGACGTTCTGCCATTCACTTCGAAACTGCTGTTGTCATAGCCACCGAAAAAGCCAAGACGGGAACTTTCGCCGATCTGGACATCTCCACCAAGAAGGAAACCGCCAATTGACTGGTCAAGCCCTGCGGCATTGCTGTTTCCATTCCAACGTCCCCAGGACCCAAAACCTTGCCCCCAGAACGCGAGGCTCTCGCCAACGTGCTTTTCCACTTGTTCATGTCCATCCGCAGCAACGGAATCCATTGCAACGCGCACACGACTGAGGGCTGCCTCGCGGGCAAAGCGGCTATCTTCAATCAGCGCTGTTTTTATTGAGGCGTGGGCTTCGCCTGAAAGCTGATCGAGTGCTCCTGCTGCATCCGCATTGGACAGGTTCAAGACTGAATTGAACAAGTCTCCGCTGCCAAGTGAGAACGCGCCTTCACCTGTAGCGCACTGATTAGAACTCATCCCGGAAATGCAGAACGTGCTGGATGCCATTTGGGAACCGAGATAAACATTGTTGGCATCATATGACAGAGCAAAATCAAGGAATGCGAAGTCATCTGTTGGTGCGGGTGAATCAAACGTTCCGGAGACGCCCCCTACAGCGCTTAAAATCGTATAGACCGTATTGGCGGCATAGGTTGAACCATCGTCGGTTCCGTTCTCCGGCTTAACATGCACCGTACCACCATTGATTGTCACGGTACCGCTGGCAGCCAGCAGATCGTTGTTGGTGCCTGCTGCATTGCCCCCATCGTTCAACTCAACTTCAAAGGTTGAACCACTATTGAAAACAAGAGAAGTCGCATTCAGAGTCCCGATGGAGTTTCCCGGAGCGATTACGGCACCTGAATGGAAAGCAACAGCCTCTACAGTCCCCGAACCACCAAGGCTACCGCCATTGACTGTAACATCACCAATGGTGCCATTAACAACCAGTTTGCCCGCTGTCAGGGTTGTGCCACCTGCATAGCTGTTATTGCCCTCTAGAATAAGTGTGCCTAGGTCAGTTTTATCCAGAGAACCGGTCCCTGTAATGTCAGAAGCTATGGTCGCAGTGAAGTCTGCACCAGCATTCGTGCCATCGCCAATACGGACCGAGGTTTTGCCATCAAGCGCAACCTCGCCACCTGTGACCTGATAGCCATCGACAGCAAACTGCAGGCCAGATGCAACCGAGACACCTTCATCAGCGACCGTGACAGTACCCGCCGTACCTTGAAAAACGAAATAGCTATCAGGGTCATAGGCCAGATCTGTGAAATTGGCAGAGTTGGTCCAGTTACGGCTTGAGCTATTCCATGTGCCCGCGCCGCCATGCACGGTGCCGTTAGCGGTTGAAGTGCCGTTCCAAAACAGTAAATCCCGCGTCGAGGCCAATAATGACACAGTGCCAAGCGTTACAGTGGTGCTCAGGGCATAGTCGTAATCAAGAGGGGCATATCCGATTGTGAGGCCATTGTCTGTCAGGCCCCCGTCATAGGTGACTAATGTATATACACCTGCACCAAACGTGCCGGTATCGGTTACATCAAGCGTGCCATCTAAGGTTAGGTCGCCACCAACGGTGATCAGGTCGCTATCGAGGCCTACAG
Source organism: Pseudovibrio sp. Ad5 (assembly GCF_001623095.1). Lineage (NCBI taxonomy): Bacteria > Pseudomonadati > Pseudomonadota > Alphaproteobacteria > Hyphomicrobiales > Stappiaceae > Pseudovibrio > Pseudovibrio sp. Ad5. Next base: position 5,542 of record NZ_LMCH01000026.1, read on the forward strand.
TGCCATCGGGTGCGCCTAGACCGAAAGCGAGTGTCGCATTTTCATCCAGAACAAGGTTACCACCGATCATCAAAGTGCCACTCCCTTGATAACCTGGAGAGAGCGTGCCACCTGTAGCCTCGACATTGCCGACAGTACCCGTGCCCTCAAGTGTTCCGCCCGTCAGCTTGATCTGCCCAGGCAGCTCGCCATTAACGATCAATGCACCGCCAGTGATATTCGTCGTGCCAGCAAAACTGTTGTAACTACCATAGAATTCACCCACACCGCCGGTCCAAATCGTTGTGCCCGCTATCTGATTGATTGTGTGGCGATATCCTTGATTGGAATGAATCGACCCGATGTCGACATCAAAAATATAGGCGTCATCAGTGTGATTGAAGTTAAGCTCGCCATTGGAAAAGCGAAAATAAATGCTTGGAATATCCAGTATTCCCGGGGCCTGAGCAACTTCACCTTTCGCAGCACCGATATTGACGGCAAACTGGCTATAATCATCTAAATAACCAGAATCACCAAATCTGATCCAATTGGGTGAGGAAAAAGTACCGCCATTAGAAACGGTGAGCGCACTCGTTCCATATTGGAAATTTAGTCTCTTTATAGATGAAAGTATAGATCCTTCGCCCGAAACAAGGATACGGCCTCCTTCTGTTGGTGCTGGTGGGCTTTCGAAGCTATGACCAAGATCAAGATTGCCGTTTACAGTCAGACGCGCACCGTCAAGCACGTTAAGCTCACCGCGGGCAGGTCCGGGATCAAAAACATAATGCTCTGCAAAATTCAAGTCGCCGGTAATGGTTCTATCTTCTTTATCGCCATGTTTGTCCTCGCCAGAAATTGTGAGCGTGCCAATGCCCCCATCGCCGAGGGTCATATGGCCACTGCCAAAGGAGCCGTAGTTTTTGCCGGTAAAGACAACATCTGCACGACTAATTTGGGGAGTTGCCGTCAGCGCTCCTGCAATGATTGAAATCGCAAGCCTATGTGAAGCTAGGGCTGATGTGTTTTTGTATGCAAAGATCAAGCGTTGCATGTGCGTCTATCCCTGGAGAGTGAAAAATCGGAAAAATTTAACCACAACCGGATCAGATCGCTGTCTACGCCCGCTGCGCTGGATGGAGATCCAAGCTCAAAATCCATAACTGATGCGAAGGTAAGATCGAGGTCGCCATCAATAGTCAGCGTGCCGGGGCTGTTTCCGGCAGCGATGGTGCCGGTCAGCATTACGGTACCGCTGCCGATCGTGGTCAACGCTCCGGGTCCGGTTAGCGTTGCACTTATGCTGCCGTTTTCTAAGATGTATGAACTACCCGCGAGCGTGCCGCCGGTGACTGCTCCATCCCTCAGCATGAATGAATCCGCGAAAAGGGTTGCACCCGTGGCGATCTCCAGCGAGCCACCAGTGAGTGCGGTATCACCCACTGTCTCATTATCGGTGATCAATAGGCGCCCGCCACTGACACCCACATCGCCCGTATCGGCCAGAGCATTGCCGTTATGCACATCCACAGAACCTGAAGCATCGTCGCCTGAGGCAACGTATAAATAGCTGGCAACGAACGCTTCACCACCGTTTTGAATGGTAAGCTTGGCACCTGACCCAGCTGTCACCCCAATATTCAGGGGGCCACCCACATCCCACGGACTAGGATGGTCCGAAACGGTTGGATCACTATCAATTGTTAGTGACGAAGACCCATCAATATCCTCGGCCCAAGCAAACCGGCTGGTGGCTGCCAAATCTAGGGCAAAGAGTGCAACTATTGGGATACGCAACGCTGAAACTACAGTTTTTTGCTTTCGTCTTGTCTGTGAACCAAAACTATTCTGGAACATTCGATTCCTCGGATTTTAAGTATTTGTAATGTGGTCGTAGGGCAGCGAAAACCAGGGAACTTCAAACTTCGGTGTTGAAGGAATGGTCCATATTTGGCCCCGAATACAGAACGCCGAGCGGAGAGAAAGTGGGAATGATTTGTGCTCGCGAACTTACACCAGAGGGGAATACTCCCCCAGCTAGCAGCATCAACACCACCAACCAGCGGACCAGAGATGCAAGCAGGGCGTCTTGCGCTTGATGGCAAATTGCGGAGGAGTCGTCTGAGCTTTGAACCAACGCCCTAAAAGGCTGTCTGTGGCGCGCTCGCAGATGTGTTTAGCCGCATGCATAGAATGCCCCCTTAAACGTAGTCACTACAGATCTTTCTTCCCAATCATTCGCCAGACGGCACGCCGATACCGGCGGCAGCGGTCAAAATGCTGACACTTGAATATCAATGGGATAAAAATACAGAAGGATTGTACGCAGTCAGCTCCGCAAAGAATGCTAAGAACTTAGCAATCTAGCTATTTACTCAGATTTGTGCACACGGCATGAGCGATCAGACCTCAGAGAGACAAATGCTCGACTCTAGCGGCATCAATCCAATCTGACAGGGCTTGCTCGTCCGGCACGGCAATTGCGCCATACTTCAGTACGATTAGGCCATTGTTTTCCAGCTGTTTGAGTGCTTTACCCATAGAAACACGTGAGGTGCCCACAGCGATTGCCAACTCAGACTGGTTCCAGTTGAGCATCCCAGGCACTTCTGAAGCTTCGAGCATGTTCTGCAAAAACACCGCTGTATAAGCAGGCAAAGGTAGCAAACGCAGATCGTCAAGCATGTTCAGCGCCACATTCAAACGGCTCAATGTCGCTGGCAAAGCTGCGCGGGCGATCTCGGGGTGAGCGTCCATTAGCGTTAGAAAATCAGCTTTGAGAACATAACCGATTGTTGTTTTACCAACTGCTGTAGCATTTTGTGTCCGCTTGCGACCGGTCAGCACGCCCATGATGCCAATGAAGTGATCCTCACCAAGCACAGCAAGAATTGTTTCTCGGCCACTGGGGCTGAAACGCCCCATTCTAACTGCCCCTGAACGTACAATGAGCAAGCGATCACCATCATCACCGGTCGAGAAGATCGTGCGGCCGTCCTGATAGGTGTGGTGATGCTCGACAGCTGCAAAAGCGGCTTTGACCTTTGGGGTGAGCAGGTCAAGGAACTTGAGGCTCCCGTGATCCAGCAATCCTGTCATGGCCAAGGTTCCTTAAAAAGCGTTGAGGGCATACACTTCATCACGTATCCTGAACATCGCCCTGGTTGTCAACACACCACACAGTTAGGTGCAGAGGCTCAATTGTGGCCGCAGTTAGCGATATTCACGAATATCTACAAATGGTCATGCTGACAACTGAAGAGTGCGGAGCTGCTCCCTACCAGCTCCTTGATTGCTAAATGTCGATTTTCTCTGACAACGAAAGTGCATCTTCAAGGTTTATACCTAAGTATCTGACAGTACTGCCCATCTTTGTGTGGCCAAGAAGAAGCTGCACGGCTCGAAGATTACCTGTCTTCTTGTAGATTTGCGCGACCTTAGTTCTGCTCATTGAGTGTGTACCGTAAGAGCTTGGTTCTAGCCCGATTGAAAGAACCCACTCCTTCAACATTCGGCCATATTGTCGTGTCGAAATATGCGACCTGTCATGAAACCGGCCTGGCCACAGGTACTCTGACCCGATCATTTCTGGACTGTCTATCCATTTTGACAAGGCTGATCTGGTTCCCTCCATGAGTTCAAACTGCACAGGCTTACCGGTCTTACTCTGTATTATTGAAGTGCGCTCTTTCACTCGCCCAGTAGTAGAAACATCGATAACCTTAAGACCTACAAGACCACACCCTCTGAGTTTGCTATCGATTGCTGTATTGAACAAAGCTAGCTCACGTATTTTGCCTGCGATCTCAATGCGAACACGAACGGCCCAAACGTGTTTTGGTAGCAAAGGGCGCTTTTGCCCGACAATCCTGCCACGATTCCAGGCTGGTTTTACTGGTCTGATCATAGGAAGGTTTGATATGGTCATGACAGCTCCTCCATACCGCCCTCAACCACCATATCTAGCTAATCTTACAGCGTGCAGAAGACGGTATTGAGGTCTAAGTTGGTAAAGGTAACGAACTACTAGTTTGCTTGCCAAGCGTTGCTCGGAAAACCAGAATATGTGTAGTATAGTTTTCGGCAAAGTTTCTTGATGACTGAAATCGCTTTGATATCGGGCCATTTGGAGACATTGGAGCATTTCCATCGGGGATTGAAGTAGCCCCAACCTAAGGCGTTTACGGTAGCCTTCATGCATATCCCGCCAAGGGTAACCTATCCCCAAGACAGACAATATACCATTGATGAAGCGCCAGTTCTCTTATACTGGACGGCACCTCCGCCACGCTCACTGGGCTCCAGCTTCTCTATGACCATTCCTGATCATACAAATCGTCACGGATACACAAAACTCCCCGTCATTACGGGGAGTTTGAAGTACGCTATACTTTGCAAGGGAAGAGCTTAGTCAGCGGGGTCCAGATCCGGCAAACCAATTTTGTAGTATAACTTATTGCTGTCATTGCCACCTTCCGAATGCCGGTGCACTTCTATAAAGTGGCCATTATTATCCATGGTTACAGCAAGATTGGAGCCATGGTCGTATTTCTTACTTTCACTCCAGTCTATCTTTTTTTTCTCAAATTGTATTTTTCCAGTGCGGTAGTATAGGTCAGCGCTGCTACCGGAACCTCGATGAACCTCCAAACAATTACCACTATTGTCCATCGCTACTGAGTGATCTGAGCCTGAATCGTATTGGATACTATCACCCCAACTTATGGTCTTTTTGCTGAAGTCTATTCTGCCAACGCGGTAGTAAAGTTTATCGTCGTTACCAGAAGCCGGGTTGCCTCTATGTGTCTCTACGCAATTACCATGATCATCCATTGCGATGGCAATGTCAGCGCCCGTGTCATATTTGTAGCTATCTCCCCAATGTATTGTCTTTGCAGTGGAGTTAACGATCCCAACCATGTAGTAGAGATTGTCTTTGTCGTCGCCGCTACCGGTGTGTAGCTCAACGCAGTTACCATGATTATCCATGGCGACTGCGACCTTGGTCCCGGTGGTGTAATTTTGATTATTGCCCCAATTGACTGTCCTGGCACCTATATCCGCAAGTCCAACGGCATAATATAGTTTATTGCCACTCCCACTTTCCCTATGCACACAGATACAGTGGTCTTTATTGTCCATAGATACGGCAAAGTCGGAGCTGCTTGTAAAATATATACCGTTTCCAAAGTCGATACGATTGCCGGAGAAATGCGCCCTTCCTACGCGGTAGTAAAGTTTGTTGCTATTTCCACCAGAGCCACGGTTCATTTCCAGGCAGCCTGAGTTGTAATCTGTAGCGATCGCCACCGAGGAGCCTGTAGTGTAATAAATGCTAGGCCACCAGACAGCGTCAATAGCTGTATACGCCTTCCAAGTCGCGATTGAAAACGTTCCAGCTAGCGCACTCCTAGAGGTTGCAAAAATCTCAATACTGGTAGGTGACGTTATCTGAAGACCTTTCCCCCATCGAAAATTGGCACCAAGTTCTGATGGCCACATCATATCTGTATCTGGCTTATAGCGCGCCTTGATATCAGCTAAGCTGATTGCGGTTGATGTATCGTCGTATCTTGTTTCCGCGTCGGCTGACGAGGAAGCTCCAGTCTCCAATAGTATTGGAGCACGAACTTCCGTCACACTTGCACTATGATCTCCTTCAATCTGGAGTTGATATAGACCGAAACTTCTATCGGTGCCGTGCATCGTGAAGATAAAGAGTTCTCCATTTTCCTGTGTCGCGAGAGCGAAGCCACCCTCCGGACTAAATGTGTCAGGCAGATCTTTCTTTGAAATCAACTGAATGAGGTCGAACTGGGTTTGCGCAATAATGTCAGTAGTTTGGGATCGATAGACACTTAGCCCCGGGCTGTCCCCTGCAATGACAATGTATTTTCCCTTTTCTCCACCTACTGCCTCTTCAGACTTTTCTCTCGTCATTCCTGCGCCATTTACCCCGCTATCGTCCCTCGGGATCGTGGTCAGAAGTTTCATCGGTTTGTTTTTTGCCGTGGGGCGCACATCGTATATTTGTACTTCCGAGCAGGTGTTATGTTTGTCACTTTTCTCGAGTGTAAGTGCCATATAGCTACCGCAGACTTGAACACCTCCTGGATGCCCCCAAGCGGGATCATGTTCGGTGTTATAAGTTGCTTGAATGATGTCACTGCCTCCATATTTTTTTGGAATTTTATTTCCAATCATGTATATGCCTTGCTGGTCGTCAATCATCACGTTTGTGTGCGTGAAGATTAACTTTGAGCCAAAAGCACCAACTCCTTTAAAATGTGAGTAGATCGAAGGGTGGATGGTAAAATAGTAGCCAGTCCCACCAGAGTTTGCATTGACACTGTCAAAAGTTGCTGCGGCATTTACCATCTGCGGGTTCTCCGGAATAATTTCCGTCGTATCACCGCTTTCAATCACAAATCTAGCGTCGTTGGTTTTTCCATCTGTACTGGATGCATCCACCGTCCAATAGTGCTCCTCGGAACCTTCGGTTGGAAAAACTCTCTGCACCGGCAGGAACTGAGAAGTCATGGTTTCGTATATCTGATCGCTTGTGCCGGCATCAATTTTGTTCACGTTCCCAATCGGATTGGCGAACGAGAAATAGATACTGATAGGGTTTTCAGGCGAGGAAGATTTATATTTTACCCAGCCTGCGCATCCTGCGACAGACATTTCTGCCTCATCGCATTCGACGGTTGCGCGACCACCATCGGCAGCTATTTCTTTTGGCCACTCGCTGTCATCTGCTAGTTGACCATATTCTAAGTGAGCTTGCTCAAAAGTGAAAACGGATGAGCTGTTATTGGTGAATTCTAAGCGAATGCGATGGTCTTTTTGCATAGGCTCTCTCCCTAATGTTAAAACGCCGCCATCGAAATAATGTCGTTAATTGGCTATGGGCCGTGACACGTTGCTATCATCGGTTACGATAACAGGTGCCGTACTCGAGGCTTTGGTCCGCGGGAGTGTATTTTTGTTGGAAGGTAGTACAACCCAAGATTGTTTTGTCGCCTATATGTTTTCGCTATAGGTCGGTGTTTCCGCTTTAGGTTCATCGCCTTACAGATTGATCAAGGAGACTGAAAACTCTAGGCCCTGTTGACAAAGCCCTTCCTGTGCAGAGCACAGGACACTGCGCAAAGGTCAGGCTCGTGCCTTCAACTTCTCGAAGGATGTTCTGGGTGAAGCCCGCCTCATTGAGCAGGCCTTTGGAATTTGCCCCAGTGCTCGATCTGAAGCCATGACTATGCTCGAAAACCATCTTCAGAGTGATAAAATAGCCCTGAAGGGTATCCTTAGCGTACTACTCTACCCCTAACCTCAAACGATCCCTGGATAGGTGCCGAGTGGCACCAAAAGACACTCAGAAAGAACATCCAGTAGTTGATGTTCAAGATTGAAGGTATGAAAGTGACCTGTAGTTGAACACTGGCCAAAGTTTGGACGGGCTTTAAGCCATGTGATCGGCCGCTTCTCTAATCGGGCGCTGAGGTCAAGCTCTTTTTCCTTTTCATTCGGATCATATCCATCTCCGGGTCACGCTTCTCTTCGCAGTCTGGGTCGCTCTTTACAGTGAGCGGCTGCATGCATGTGCCGGAATGGTTGTAGAGAGCCACGCTAATGGACGCGCTTTCATGGCGCAGCAGACAT
>NZ_LMCH01000027.1:0-27271 GCF_001623095.1 Pseudovibrio sp. Ad5
TCAGACAAACCTGAGATCTTCAACGTATGTTTTGCAGCAAACACAGTCGCAAAAATCGACTTAACATCATAACATGACCGTCACCCATGTCCCCGAACAAACGTCAACCATCTCTCCGGGACAAACACGAAGACCCGGGATCTATAACCCCAGTGTCAGAAATTGACCGAACGCCTTCGTGAAAAAGCAATCGGTTATGGATCCCAGCTAAAAAGCTAGGACGGCACCGAGGGAGTTTAACTGATGCAGTCTCTTGGTGGCTACCTGTTACGAAACCGGAACGCACTCATGCTGATGGAGCGGTAAGTGAAGCTCTCATGCAGCTTTTCGCCATAAGCATGCTCACCTGCAGCTCCATATGCCACCAGAAGCGGAAGGAAGTGTTCATCAGTTGGAAGTGCTTTTTTGTAGTACTTGTGATTGCCGGAAGAGAGCAGTGCGCAGGTCTCCCCTTGTTCCGCAAGCTCGGTAATCCAGTGGTCAAACTCCAATGCCCAGTCTGGCGTGACACCATTGCCGCTGACTTCAGAAAAATTATGCGTCAGCCCACCACTGCCGATAACAAGGATACCCTCTTCCGCCAGCGGAGCTAAAGCACGCCCTAGGTTAAAGCTCTCTTCGCTTCCATAGGCATAGGGCAAAGACACCTGAACCACTGGAATATCCGCATCAGGAAAAGCCAGTGACAAAGGAACCCAGGCACCGTGGTCCAAACCCCATGAATTATCTTCGCAAACGGTCAGGCCATAGCGCGTAATGGCGTCGTGTGTGCGAGTAACCAGCCAGCTTGGGGCATCCGTAGCGTATTGCATGTCATAGAGTTTCGGCGAGAAGCCGCGAAAATCATGGATGGTCTTCAACGGACCTGCTGAGGTGATGACAAGCCGCTCTGTTTGCCAGTGAGGCGAAATGATCACGATGGCATTGGGCTTAACCTCTGAAACACAAAGGTTTTTGAGGAACTGGTGAGCTTCCAGCTCAAGTCTTATTGCGAGATCTGGTGTTCCATGGGGCAAAAAGAGAGGTGATTGTTTCATGTGAAACGCTTTTTTGTTTCGGTTTGTTGATGAATTCCTTATTCTCAACAGTGTATTACATTAGTGAATTGCGACCAATCTCAGTAAAGTTGATAGGACTGTTCACTGAAAGTGACCTTATCCTGGGATAAGGACCTTGATCGAATTTCATGCGCCTACTGGAAGAAATTGCAAACTCCTGTTAGAAAAGACGCCTCTTATCAATGGGCCTCTTCATGACACCAAAACTAAAAATTACGCGCCTTCCCCACAGCGAAGGATTAGAGCTTCCTGCTTATCAAAGTGCGGAGGCTGCTGGTTTGGATTTGCAGGCAGCAAATACAGATGCGATCGAGTTGAAGCCCGGACAGCGGGCGATGGTGCCAACGGGCCTTTCACTTGCTCTGCCATCTGGTCATGAGGGGCAGGTTCGTCCACGTTCAGGTCTGGCCGCTAAACACGGTGTGACGGTCCTCAACACACCAGGTACGGTTGATGCTGATTATCGCGGCGAAGTGAAAGTCATCCTGATCAATCTGGGGGAAGACTCCTTTGTGATTGAACGCGGAATGCGCATCGCTCAAATGGTGGTGGCCCCTGTCACGCAAGTGCAGATCGAAGAAGTCAAAGAGCTTGAAACCACCGAACGTGGTGAAGGCGGGTTTGGCTCCTCTGGCGTTTAAGCGCATCTTCAAAGGATACGCTGGAAGAAAACTGGAGCATCTCGCGTCAACTCCCATGAAGGCGAGAGGCTCCGAGGAATACAAGGAAGAATTATGAAGCCGGAACTGGTGATTTTCGATTGTGATGGCATTCTTGTCGACACCGAAACCATAGCGAATGAAGTCCTTTCTGACTTCATGAAGAAAATCGGCCTCGATTTCTCGCCTTTGGAATGTCACCACCGCTTCACCGGCACCGCAATGGACACCATTAAGGAAGAAGCCGAGCGCCTCAGCGGCAAAAAGCTTCCTGATGACTGGGCTGCACAGGTTCGCCAGGCTGATCTGGTCGCGTTTGAAGCTGGTATTGAGCCAATTCCGGGTATTCTGGATGTTGTTGCTCATCTGAAAGCAGAAGGCATTCCATTCTGCGTTGGCTCCTCAGGTCGCTATGAAAAGATGCAGATGACACTTGGCTCTGCAGGCCTTTGGGAAACCTTCAAGGACGTGCTTTATTCTGCGCAGGATTGCAAAATGGGCAAACCAGCGCCGGATATCTTCCTCTACGCAGCCAAAGGCATGGGCTTTAAGCCAGAGCAATGCGTTGTAATTGAAGACAGTATCGCTGGCATCAAAGCCGCAAAAGCCGCAGGAATGCGCGTCTTCAACTACACGGGCGATGTAAATGCAGACATCGAGCAGGCCAAATCTCTTGGCGCTATCACCTTCGGCCACATGTCAGACCTGCCTGCCCTGTTGGGTCTTGAAGCGCTGGATCAAACCACCGCGTAGTTCATCTATTTTCGAGGAAATGGTCTTTTTTGCAAAAGACCATACTAAATCGTCTCTCAGCTAGAATCTAATTCTATGTTACTGCAGTATTTTGCATCACGTTTCTATATCCTATAGTATTCGGGGTTTTTGAAACCTCGAAAACCCTCGTTACACTTCCTACATTTCATTCAGAAATTTAATGAGGCTGCAGCTCGGGATTCTTCCGCCGAGACAGGGCTCAAACTCACAAGTAAATTGCATAAAGGGGATTTCGATGAGCACTTCCAAGCCGGGTCGTGGAAAAATTTACTCTTCCATCACTGAGACTATCGGAAACACACCAATCGTACGTCTGGACCGTTTGGCAAAGGCTCACGGCGTAAAAGGCAACCTGCTTGCCAAACTCGAGTTCTTCAACCCGATTTCCAGCGTGAAAGACCGTATCGGTGTCGCAATGGTTGAGGCAATGGAAGCAGCGGGCAAGATCATTCCGGGCAAAACCACTCTGATCGAGCCAACCTCCGGCAACACAGGCATCGCGCTGGCCTTCGTCGCAGCTGCAAAAGGCTACCGCCTGATCCTCGTAATGCCAGAGACCATGTCCATCGAACGCCGTAAGATGTTGAAGCTTCTGGGCGCTGAGATTGACCTGACTGAAGGTCCAAAGGGCATGAAGGGTGCTGTCGCACGCGCAGAAGAGCTTCTGGCGGAGATTCCAGATGCTGTTATTCCGCAGCAGTTCGAAAATCCGGCCAACCCTGAGATCCACCGCAAAACCACTGCTGAAGAAATCTGGAACGATACCGACGGAAACGTTGATGTATTCGTATCCGGCATCGGCACCGGCGGCACCATCACGGGCACTTCTCAGGTGTTGAAAGAGCGCAATCCAGCCCTTCACGTGGTCGCTGTTGAGCCAGCTGACAGCCCGCTTTTGTCCGGCGGTCAGCCTGGTCCGCACAAAATTCAGGGCATCGGCGCTGGCTTCGTGCCGGGCGTTCTGGATACCGCTGTTTATGATGAAGTGGTCACCGTTTCCAATGAGGACTCGTTTGCGCTGTCTCGTGAAGTGGCGAAAACAGAAGGCGTTCCGGTCGGTATCTCTTCCGGTGCGGCGCTAAAAGCTGCGATCGAAGTTGGCAAGCGTGATGAAATGGCAGGCAAAAACATTGTCATCATCATCCCAAGCTTTGCGGAGCGCTATCTCTCAACAGCTCTTTTCGAAGGTCTGGATGCCTGATCCCAGCGAGACTTGAAACGAATTAAGGGAGGCAATTGCCTCCCTTTTTTGTGTCTACCGATCATTTCGAGTCTGAATCGAACCTTGTTTACTCAGGCGGTGTGCCATTTCTGTCAAGAATTTCGCCAGCTAAGTAAAGTGAGCCGCTAAACAGAATACGTGGTGCTTCGTCTTCATCCTGCGCACGTCGTCTGATCTCCGCAATTGCTCTGTCCATGGTGCCATGAGCCGATGCCGAAAGACCTGCGGCCTGTGCAATCTCGGCAAGTTCAATCGGAGACCGCCCTGCGCTTGTGGTGGTCAACGGCACGCAGATGACATGCTTCGCCAGCCCTTCAAACTGCTCAAAGAACCCTTCTGGATCTTTCGTGTTCATCATGCCCATGACCAGATAGGTCGGACGGGACGCTTTATCCGTCAAATCCGCGAGAAAAGAAGCAATCACCTTTGCGGCGCCGGGATTATGCCCGCCATCAACCCAGATTTCACTGCTTTCTGGCAGCTCGTCAAAGAGCTTACCTTCATAAAGAGGCTGCATCCGTGCTGGCCAGTTGATGGAGCGCAGCGCTTTATCGCAAGCAACCCGCGCCTCTTCGCTCTCAAGCAGTCCCGCCGCCCGCAACGCAGCCAATGCAAGACCGGAGTTGGACATCTGATGGAATCCAGCAAGCTTTGGCGGTGAAAGGTCCAGCAAGCCAAACTCATCCTGATAAACAAGCCGCCCGCCCTCTTCCCAGGCAGAAAACTCTTGTCCCTGGAACCAGATCGGCGCGCGCTCCCGCCCGGCTTTGTTCTCAATCACATCCCACACGGCATCCGCTTGCGGTCCCACAACAACAGGACAACCCGGCTTAATTATCCCAGCCTTCTCCAGCGCAATGCCTTCAAGGCTATCACCCAGGAAATTCTCGTGGTCTTTTGAGATCGGCGTAATCACACTCACCAGCGGCTTCTCAACAACGTTGGTGGCATCCAGAACACCACCAAGCCCAACTTCCAAAACAAGGTAATCAGCAGGATTTTTGGCAAACAGGTAGAACGCAACAGCCGTTGTCGCCTCAAAAAACGTCAGCTCATGACCATCATTGGCTTTCTCAACCTGCTCAATCGCTTCAAGCAATGCATCATCTTCAACAAAGCGACCTGTACCACCCAGCCGAATGCGCTCGTTGAAGCGAACCAGATGCGGTGAGGAATACACATGAACGGTTTTCCCCTGTGCCTCCAGAAGCGCCCTGATAGAGGCGCCAGTAGAGCCTTTGCCATTGGTCCCCGCTATATGGAAGACTGGCGGAATGCGTGTCTCAGGGCTCCCCAGCGCCTTCATGACCCGATGCATACGGTCTAAGGACAGATCAATCTCATCGGGATGAAGTTTCATCAAACGATCAAGGGCGGCTTTGATCTTGTTCATTGGCTATCCACCTTCAAATCTGCTGGGCATCTGAATAAAGAAAAAGCCCGGCACGGTATGCCGGACTTTTTAAAGCAAATCGCAACTCCGTGAGCCGTAAAGGCTTATTGGGTTGCAGCAACCTCAGTGCTAGCCTCTGGTTCTACAGGCTTTTCTTCAAGCACTGGCAGCTGAGCTTCACGCTTCATCAGCAGGTTACACAGGTTGGAAATGGTTTCTTTCAGCTCGTGACGATGCACAACCATGTCGACCATACCGTGATCACGCAGATACTCAGAACGCTGGAAGCCTTCAGGAAGCTTCTCGCGAATAGTCTGCTCAATCACGCGCTGTCCAGCAAAGCCGATCAAAGCGTTAGGCTCAGCAATGTGAACATCGCCCAGCATCGCGTAGGAGGCTGTTACGCCACCGGTCGTCGGGTTGGTCAGCACCACAATGTAAGGCAGGCCTGCTTCACGAAGCATCTGTACGGTTACAGTAGTCCGTGGCAGCTGCATCAGCGAGAGGATGCCTTCCTGCATGCGTGCACCGCCGGAAGCGGCAAACATGACGAAAGGTGTTTTGTGCTCAACGGCATGTTCCATACCGCGGATGATCGCTTCACCAGCTGCCATGCCAAGAGAACCGCCCATGAAGGCGAAATCCTGAACAGCAGTGGTCATGTCGTAGCCATTCACCTTACCGCTGGCGACAACGACAGAGTCGGTCATCTCGGTTTTGGCTTTGGCATCTTTCAGGCGATCAACATACTTGCGCTGGTCGCGGAATTTCAGTGGGTCGACAGCAACTTCCGGAGTCTCGATGCTGGTGTATTCACCCTGGTCAAAGAAATACTCCAAACGCTTCTTGCTGGAGAGGCGCATATGAAAGTTGGAGTTTGGTACAACCCACTGGTTTGCCTCCAAATCGCGATGGAAGACCATCTCGCCAGTTTCAGGGCACTTGATCCAAAGGTTTTCCGGAATTTCGCGCTTTTCGAGAAAGCTGCGGATTTTCGGCCGTACGACGTTGTTAATCCAGTTCACGGGCTGCCGCCTGTCTTTAATTTCGTTTTCAATTTTTAATGGCCATTAAACGGGCCATACGTAAAGCAATACTTATTTCCGAGCTTTTTCTACACCCACACGTAGTGAGCGCACAACTTCGGTAACAGCAGCTTGTGTCTGATTTGTGGCTTTACCATTGTCGTCAAGGCTTGTTCTAATCGCCTCAACAAGAATAGAGCCAACCACCACACCGTCGGCATGCTTGCCAATTTCTTCTGCTTGTTCAGCGGTTTTAATGCCAAAGCCAACAGCAACAGGAAGCTCAGTGTGGGATTTAATTCGTGTAACTGCCTTAGCAACAGCAGTGGTGTCTGCAGCGGCAGATCCGGTTACACCAGTTACGGATACGTAGTAAACAAAACCTGATGTATTCGCCAGAACAGTTGGAAGGCGTTTGTCATCAGTTGTTGGTGTGGTCAGGCGGATAAAGTTTACACCACCCTCAATTGCCGGAATGCAAAGTTCGTCATCTGCTTCCGCAGGCACATCAACAACAATAAGACCATCAACGCCAGCTTCACGTGCTTCTTTCACAAAAGCAGCGCTGCCACGTACAAAGATCGGGTTGTAGTAACCCATCAGAACGATTGGAGTGTCATTGTCCTTTTTACGGAACTCACGCACCATCTGAAGCGTTTTGTCCATCGTGTGACCATGCGCCAAAGAGCGCTGAGTCGCCAGCTGGATTGGAACACCTTCAGCCATTGGGTCAGAAAACGGCATGCCAAGCTCAATAACATCACTACCCGCTTCTGGAAGTGCTTCCAGAATAGCTTGTGAAGTGGCGAGGTCCGGGTCTCCGGCCGTAATAAAAGTTACGAGCGCAGGACGTCCTTCAGCCTTCAGCTTAGCAAAGCGTCGATCAATACGAGTTTCAATCATTCATCCGACCATCTGATGTATTGGGGCAAGCCCGACCAATCAATCAGCAAGGATGTAGGGGTGCAACTAGCCCTCTGTCAATAAACACAGCGCAAATTGAATGCGTTTCTGGCGAATTTTATAAGAAATAGACAACAGCTCCAGAGAATATCCAGCGATAAAGACTCTCAAGGTCTCAGATTGACCATTACGTCAAATATAATATTGCCTGCTCTGATCGTGAGCATATGGTGAACTCGACCCACTAAGCGGCAATAAGCACTGTATTTTTAGATCTGTAGTAGAACCAGTTTTAAGCATCGAAACGCGATAAACAGCCATATCAATAATCAATTCAATCCCCCCTTAGACCATAGTTGTGTGGCTCATATGACAACCCTCTGCTTTGGTTCCGGCGTATTTTTTTATGAGATTAGTTTTGGGGTAAGAGATGCGAGGATGGAAGGCGATAGTTTTTATGTGTTTGGCGGTGGTTCTTTCCGCCTGCGTAGATATTGAGTTGCACTATGATTTTGCTGAGGATGGTTCTGTCACACAGCGCATGACCTACAAGATGACAGAGGCTACCTATGCCCGTATGCAGGAAAAAAAGAAGCAAAACTCAGGTCCGGTTCCTGTGGTGGCCTTTTGTGATAACGGCGAGGTAAAGCGGGAAAACGGGTTTGTGTTCTGCAGCAATACCGTTGAACAGAGTTTATCTGATTTGCTCTTACCAGAGCAGGAAACCCCTTCGCCCCCTACATCCATGGGGCCATCCGTTCTCCAGTTAACTCGGGTGGATGATACGAGCTTACAAGTGGTCTTGAAGGTGTCGGATTTCAATAATGCCGATTCTGGAACTACAGTCCTGACCAAAGCCACTTTTCTTGAGAAAGCTGTGCTGTCTCAAGCTCTTGCTGAGCGCAATCTGACCGTAATCCTTAGCGGCCCTGCGCTTATCAATGCTTCTGGAAACAAGATTGCAGACACAACGCAATCAGTAACATCGGTTCCACTCACTGATCTCATCACCGGCCAACTTGATGCAAAAGATCCCTCCGCCACTTTCCGATTTGCTCACCCTTTGCCTCCTGACAGAGAGAAGCAGGTAAAAATGATGTCTCAACTTTTCGAGGGCTATCAGTTCGACAATTGGGAAGACATGCACGGTCCAATATCGGATTACCTTCAACAGCAACCGCGTATGATGACTTGTGGAGTCCGCATGACAGAGCAGGCCTGTAAAGTTACGCGGGCAGAACTGGCTCAGCGCATCACGGCCGATAACACTGGCTTCAAAGAGCAGTTTATAAAGGTTCTTCACGCGCGTTATAGTATTCAGGATCTTCAGGACATGCTGGGGCTGGTTCAACAGAACCCTACTCTGTTCAAGTCACCCGTGTGCGATGACTTCCCACAAATGGACCGGCGCTGTGTGGTTATGGCACATACGGTGGATGCCTTGTTGCTCAAACACATCGTTGCGGCCAACGAGGCAGCGCAAGCGCGCGTGTCGCCCTTTTTAAAGGATGAGTGAGTGCGCCAGTAAAAGCAGCCGCAATACTCCGGAAAACAAAAAAGCCGCAGATTATCTGCGGCTTTCTCAGTCTTGAAACTAAAAGCAAATTAGTTGCGACGGCTTTCCAAAAAGCCAATAATGCGGCGTACATCATGCAGCACTGGTTCTGCAATCTCAGCAGCACGTTCAGCACCATCACGCAGAACGGCATCAACACTTGCAGGATCGTCCATGATCCGACGCATTTCACCGTTCATTGGTGCCAGTTTCTCAACAGCCAGCTCAGAAAGAGCAGGCTTGAATGCTGAGAACTGCTGACCGCCGAACTCGCCCAGAACCTCTGCTTTGGACTTTCCAGCAAGAGCAGCATAAATGCCAACAAGGTTGTCAGCTTCCGCACGGCCTTCCAGTCCATCAACTTCACTTGGAAGAGCCTCAGGGTCTGTCTTCGCTTTTCTGATTTTCTTCGCAATCGTGTCCTGATCATCAGTCAGGTTGATGCGGGAAAGATCAGACGGATCAGACTTGGACATCTTCTTGTTGCCGTCACGCAGGCTCATGATACGGGTCGCAGGACCAGTGATCATTGGCTCGGTGACTGGGAAGTAAAGCTCATCCGGTGCTTCATGAGATGGCTCAGGGTTTGGAACTCCAAGACCCAGCTCTTTGATGCGATCAGCAAAATCATTGTTGAACTTCTGCGCAATATCGCGTGTCAGCTCAAGGTGCTGCTTCTGGTCATCGCCAACCGGAACGTGGGTTGCGCGGTAAGCCAGAATGTCTGCTGCCATCAGGTTAGGATAAGCAAACAGACCAACAGAAGCGTTTTCTGCGTTCTTTCCTGCTTTGTCCTTGAACTGAGTCATGCGCTTCAGCCAGCCCATGCGGGCGATACAGTTGAAAATCCATGCCAGTTCAGCATGTTCTTTCACCTGGCTCTGGTTGAAGATGATCGACTTCTTCGGATCAACACCGGCTGCGAGGTAAGCTGCTGTTACTTCACGGGTCTGCTGCGTCAGCTCGGCAGGGTCCTGCCAGACTGTGATCGCATGCATGTCAACGATGGAGAAGATGGTCGGCATCTGGTCCTGAAGCGGAACAAAGCGGACAATAGCACCGAGGTAGTTACCAAGGTGGAGGTTTCCGGTTGGTTGGACACCGGAGAAAACGCGAGGCTGAAACGCCGTCATTGTAAAGTATCCCTAGGCTTGGGCCTGTTGGAAGGGCCAGTGGGTTGCGCGAGCATAGATTGAATGGGTGACAAACAAACTAGAACAGCCCGCGCAGATTAAGCCCGGTGGTTATGACTGCGCTTTTTCGTATGTGCAAGTGATTTGCAGAGTGAGAAAGCCTTTATCGCCGCAATTTCTGCAGTTGTGCGCGAAAATCCACGGTCCCGGTAAGCTGAACCAAAATCCCAAAGGAAATCAGGCCAATGGTGACAAGAAGGACCAGCTCGCTGGCGCGTACAACGAACAGATTGGAGGTTGAAAGCGGCTCCAGAACAAGCGTCCCACCATAGACGACAACACCCATCAAAGCGCTGGCAAAGCCCAATAGTGGAATTCGTTTCAGCAATGCTGCGTCGACAACAAAATGACCACGCCGCCACAGCACAAAGGCCAGCAGCGCCGAGTTGACCCAACCCGCAGCAGTCGTCCCAATCGCGATGCCCACGTGTTTGAAGGTGGGGAACAACAAGATTGAGAGCGCTACGTTCACCACCATAGCAACGGCGGCAAAGTACATCGGGGTCTTGGTATCTTCCCGCGCAAAGAAGCCAGGGGACAGCACCTTATTCAGCACAAACGCAGGCAAACCAACGGCAAATGCCATCAAAGCCAAAGCAGTCTGCTCAACAGCAGCATCCGTAAACTGACCGCGTTGGAACAGCACAGAAATCACGGTGTCCGGAATGATCACGAGCGCGACTGCTGCAGGAAGAGTAAGTGCAAGAGCGAACTCCATGGAACGGTTCTGTGTATGATGAACCAGCTCTTCCTGACCAGAGCGCAACTGCCGTGTCAGGCTTGGCAAAAGCACAACACCAATCGCGATACCCACCACACCAAGCGGCAGCTGGTATATCCTGTCAGCATAGTAAAGGTATGAATTCGCACTACTTTCCAGCGATGCGATGATAGTGCCAACCGTGATGTTGATCTGTGTAATCCCCCCGGCAATCACACCGGGAACACCCAAAACCAGCAAGCGCTTTACGCCCGGCGTCCATCGGGGGCGCATGATAGGAACACGAAACCCAAGCCGCTTCATGCCAATGGCAACGACAGCGAGCTGAACGACACCTGCAACAGCAACACCAGAAACCAGCAGGACCCCGGTCGTCTGGTTGGGCTCCATACCATAAAAACCAATGCCTGCGAGCACAGCCATCATCACAACATTGAGCATGACCGGTGCCATGGCTGCGGCCAGAAACTTCTGAAATGTATTGAGAATTCCGCTTAAGAACGCGAGCAAGGACATGAACAGCAAATACGGAAATGCAATGCGTGACATGAGGACTGTGAGGTCGAATTTTGCGGGGTCAGAGAAATAACCCGGCGCCAGCACATGTACGAGCAAAGGCATGAAAACCTCTGCCAGAGCGAGGATAACCACCAGCGTCCAGAACAAAGCTGCCGCAATCTCACCAGCAAATTTTTGTGCGCCCTGCTCTCCATCTTCCTCAACAGAGCGGGCAAACAACGGTACGAAAGCTGAGTTAAATGCACCTTCCGCAAACAATCTGCGGAACAGGTTTGGTAAGCGGAAAGCCACAACAAAAGCATCTGCAACAGGACCAGTGCCTACAAAGGCAGCCAGCATCACATCTCGCCCAAACCCGCAGAGACGGCTTAGCATTGTTGCACCACCAACCGTGGCGAAGCTCTTGAAAAGGCTCATATAAAATTACTTACCTGTATGTTTTTGAGGTTTACGGCGTGAGCTCGTAGGCGCTTTTTGTGGCTTTTTACCGTCAAAGGCATTTTTGAGTCTATCGCGAATAGATTCCTGACGCCCCACATTGTGAACTTTCTGGCCAGTCAGATCGGTCACGTAAAATACATCGACCGCTTTCTCCCCAAAAGTCCCAACATGAGCACTCGCAATATTCAGGTTGAGAGCCGAGATCTCGGTGGTTAAATCAGAAAGTAAACCCGGTCGGTCAAGTCCGGTCACTTCAAGAACCGTATAGTTTTCTGACCATGAATTGCTAACTAAAACAGTTGTTTGCAGCGTAAACGCCTTGTTACGAGCATTCGGCTTTGTCGCTGCACCCTTCACTTCAGGAACAGGTGCCGTGCCGCGCAGTGCTTCTTTAATCAAACAGCAAATCCGCTCCCCGCGACGATGCTCGTCATCGTCCTCAGGTAACTCACGGCTGATGTAGATCGTATCCAGCGCGAGACCATCTTTTGTGGTGTCGATGTGTGCGTCCACAATGTTTCCACCTGCCGCAAAACAAGCTCGTGCAATTGTGGAGAGTAATCTTGGATGATCCGGTGCTAGAACGGTGATTTCTGTAACGCCCTCAAAAGCATGAGGCTCCACAGAGGTCGCCAGATGCTCCTCTTCCTTGTCCGTTTTGCGGATTAAGTTCGCATGGTTGATCTTGCTCTTTAGATCAACGCGCAGCCAATAGGCCGGATAGTGGCGATTGAGGTAATTATCCAGCTCCTCATCAGTCCAGCCTACCAGCTCTTCGGCCAGCTCTTGCTTCGCATGGTCAACACGTTGCTGCTGGCTCATACGGCCATGACCACCGCTGAGGATCGTCTCGCTCTCATAATAGAGTGTGCGCAGCAACTGCCCTTTCCAGCCATTAAACACATTCGGACCCACTGCCCGAATGTCCGCAACCGTCAAAATCAACAGGAGCTGCAAACGCTCCAGACTCTGCACTTTACGGCAGAAATCCTTGATGGTTTTCGGATCACTCAAGTCGCGAGACTGTGCAACAGTGCTCATTTCCAGATGCTGCTCGATGAGCCAGGCGACCGTATCAGTCTCTGCTGGAGAAAGGCCAAGACGTGGGCAAATCTTCCGCGCAATCTTGGCGCCTGCAATAGAATGATCCTCTGGCCGTCCCTTCGCCACATCATGCAAAAGCATTGCAACATAAAGGACTTTCCGGCTGTGAACCGACTTGATCAGATCGGTTGCTAATGGATGGCTATCACCACCCATCCCGCGCTCAATTTCAGAAAGAACGCCAACTGATCGGATGAGATGTTCGTCGACAGTGTAGTGATGATACATGTTGAACTGCATCATGGCGACGACCTTCCGGAACTCCGGCAGGAACTGGCCAAGGATGGACGACTCGTTCATCGCACGCAAAACAGTTTCCGGATCACTGCGGCTTGTCAGGACCTTCAGGAACAGCCGATTCGCTTGTTCATTCTTGCGGAATTCCGCATTGATCAGCCGTCTGGATCGACGAACCAGTTTCAGCAATTCTGGGTGCATATCCAAATTGGTTTTGTCGATCAGATAAAACACACGGATCACATTGACCGGATCTTTCTCAAAGACATCCGGCTTCGCCGCAATAATGCGCCCGTTCTCGACAAGGAAGTCCTTGGTTCCTTTGATAGATCGCCGCTTGTGCTTGCTTCCCGGAACAAAACTGCCAAGGAACCGCGAAATGCTTGGGGCGGACTTCACATGCTGCTCTTCAAGAGCCGCCGCAAAAATGCGTGTCAGATCACCAACATCCTTCGCAACAAGGAAGTAGTGCTTCATGAACCGCTCAACAGCCCGCATGCCGGGATGGTCCATGTAACCGAGACGGTCAGCAATTTCCCGTTGAACATCAAAGCTCAAGCGTTCTTCAGGACGGTTTGTTAGAAAATGCAGATGACAGCGGACAGCCCAGAGAAAATCCTGACTCTTTCGGAACCGATTCAATACACGCCGCGAGAAGACACCCTTTTCAACCAGCCCTAAGCCACTGGGAACGCGATAAAAATATTTGGCGATCCAGAACAGCGTGTTCAGATCACGCATCCCGCCTTTGCCTTCTTTGACATTGGGTTCAACAAGGTAGCGGGACGCGCCATGGCGTTCATGACGATCATCTCGTTCAGCAAGTTTGGCAGCGATGAAATCCGGCCCTGTACCGGAAACAATTTCCTTGTCAAAGCGCTTGGTAAGCTCTTGGAAAAGCTCAAGATCACCCCAAACATATCGTGCTTCCAAAACAGCTGTGCGAACGGTCATATCTTCGCGGCACTGCTTGATCGTCTCATCAAGATTGCGCGTGGAATGACCGACCTTCAGGCCCATGTCCCAAAGCATGTAGAGGATGAACTCAACAACCTGATCACCCCAGGGCGTTTGCTTATATGGCCAGAGAAACAGCAGATCCACGTCAGAGTGCGGCGCCATCGTTCCGCGCCCATAACCACCAACAGCTATGATGCTGATACGCTCGGATTTTGTTGGATTTTCAACGGGATAAACATAAGTAACCGCGAACTCATAGATCACCTGAATGAGCATATCCTGCACGCAAGACAAGCGCTCGGAACATCGCCGGCCCTGCCCGTCTTCCATCAGGAGCTTTTCAATTTCTTTAAAGGCTGCTTTGTGCGTGGCTTTCAGCTTTGTCAAAACATCGCTGCGCAGCTTAAAGCTGTTGCCGTCGCCATCGTGCTTCTCAACCAGCTCTTTGAGTTCGTTGAGAAGGGATTGGGGATCAACCAGTTGATCTACTTTGAGTTCTTCAGGCGTCATATCAGCAGTCCACTTCAAAAGTCAGCAGACTGACTTTACAGAGCTTTGTCGGCTTAGACTAGATATTGTCGCGAGAGCTAACCACTCTTAGTTGATGAATGAGGTGCTCCAGGGATTCCTCTGAGAGTCCATTGATCTTCGAGGCAAGCATATTCGTCAGCTCGGTCGCCCGAGGTGTCAGGCCGCCAGTATCGATGGTGATTTTCGGGTTGGAAAGTTCCGCAAGTCTTTGAAGTTCTTCAGCTTCGTCCCAGATCACATTGAAATAAGTGATCATGCGCTGAACCATGTACCAGGTCGGAGTACCACGCTTGCCATGTTCAAGCGCACTCAGGTAGGCAGAGGAAACCGAAAGCGCTTCCGCCATTTCCTTCAGGGTAATCTTCTGCTTAGCCCGCAGCTCTCTAACCTTGGCTCCAAAAGGCGTCATCTTACTGAAATTCCTGCCTTATTTTTTGCGCTTACGAATGCGAACGTAAATCGCACCGCTGCCCCCATGCGAAACATGAGCTTGGTCGAAGCCTACCACACAGCTGCGCATATCAGGAAGAGAAAGCCACTGCGGCACCATTCTGCGCAACACACCACGATCATCGCCATAGGGGCTGCTTGAATAGTCGAGCCCCTTGCCGGTGATCACAAGCACGAGGGAGTAGCCCATGGCCTGCGCTTGATAGATGAACGAGGTTAAGCGTTGATGCGCTTGATACTGCGTCAAACCATGAAGATCGATGCGCGCATCAATATAGCCCTTGCCCCCGCGGACAACTTTTTTGCGCTCTTTCTTGTTGAGCGGTGAAAGCGGAGGCATCGCAGGAACAACAGGCTTGGGCGGGCTGTAGTCTGGCGCGGTCTTCCCTTTGGAACCGCGAGACTTTTTGGCCTGAGGCTTCGGTGGAGAGGTCAACTGCGGCTTAAGCTCAGGCTGAGACACCTCAGCGCTTTGAGCGTGCATAAGGGACTGATCAGGCTCGGAAAGCTGCGTCGTGTCTTCCAGCATATCAGAAAGGCGCTCTTGATGAATAGGCGTCAGAGTGGCTTTCACCCTGTCCCACAAGCGCTTGTCTGCTTCGCTCAGCTGCTTTGTTTTGGCTCGCTTTGTGCGATCACCATTCGTCATCTATCCGATCCGTCCACGATCATTTATTATTTTGGAACAAGGAGATAGAATTCCGCACGGTGACGGATATTCCCGGCAACGGCACCTGCCTCTGCACCACTTCCTACATAGATATCGCCGCGCGCGGGGCCTTTGATGGCTGACCCGGTATCCTGAGCAACCATAAGTTTGGCGAAGCGATCACCTGATGTGTCGTAGGTCCTTAACTCACTAGAGACAAAAATTAAACTGCCATAAGTGTGCAGATCATCATCAATTGCCAGTGATCTCAGGTCCGTCAGGGCTGTTCCTGCCCCTCCAATGGCTGCAATCTCAGTGTCTTGCGCAGATTGTAACTCAAAGAAGATGTAGGATTTATTGTGCCGAAACACGTCTTTCTGCTGGTATGGGTTTTGGGATAACCAGGCACGAAGCGCATCCATGCCCATGTTATCTCTGGAGATTTCGCCCTGCTCTATGAGCACACGGCCAATCGCGGTGTACTCATGACCAGACTTGCCTGCAAAAGCCAGGCGCCGCAATTCGCCATTGGGCAGACGAACACGGGCGGAACCCTGAACAGCTGTAAAAAATGCATCTATCGGGTCTTTCACCCACAGCACTTCAAGGCCCATTCCATCCAGTGCACCGTCCATCACATCGCCGCGTGTTGGCATCACCTTCAGGCCTTTGGGATAGGCATGAAGGGGAACAACAAACTCGTCAGTGCGAACAAGTGAGCCTTCCAGCTCTGGCATGTAGTAGCCGGTCACAAACCCGTCGTCCTCTACGCGCTGAAGCGTAAAGTTCTGTTCTAAAAAGGTTTTTGCATCACTTGCGTTATTTACGTCGATTTTGCGCGATTTTGCGCAGATAGCGCGTAATTTTGCGTCGCTAATGCCAAATGCCTTTGTCGGCAGCGTTCGGCCCTCGCTCGCCTCGCAGTGAGCCACAAATGCGGAAAGGGCCGCAGAATGATCATCTGCAGCCCATCCGT
This sequence comes from Pseudovibrio sp. Ad5, assembly GCF_001623095.1. Classification (NCBI taxonomy): domain Bacteria; kingdom Pseudomonadati; phylum Pseudomonadota; class Alphaproteobacteria; order Hyphomicrobiales; family Stappiaceae; genus Pseudovibrio; species Pseudovibrio sp. Ad5. The sequence continues at coordinate 16,371 of NZ_LMCH01000027.1, forward strand.
CGATTTCGTTGGGATCAAGTGGCCCGGAGAGCTTCGCGCTTCGCATGGTCCTATGGTCTTTTGTAAGGGTGTTTCCAGCTACAGCAGCAGAACTTATCCCCGCCGCGACGCTGAGTGCCATAATGAAACTCATAGCGTCGCGAAAGAAAGAAAACGTCATGCAGATTCAGTTGCAACCAGCTTCCAGTTTGGATCGTTCTCACCAGTTACGCGAGCGAAGGTCCAGATGTCAGTCAGGTCACTCACTGCGGTTGGGTCACCATCCACAATGCGGTTTTCAGAATCCCGTGTCGCGGTGATCAGCTGACCCTTGAAGCGAACAGTCACTTCAGCAAGCTTGTCTTTGTCGTTGAAGACCGCTTCCACAATGTCAGCTTTGTCGATGCCCACAAAGGTGGACTCAACACGCTCATTGCGGCTTTCCCGGTCATCAATCGCAGCAGAGAAACCACTGAACACTTCAGGAGAAAGAAGCTCTTTGAGCGTGCGGCGATCACCCTGCGCAAACGACATCAAAATGATTTCGTAAGCGCCGCGTGCACCTTCCGCAAACTCTTTTGGATTGAAAGACGGCTCAGCTTTCCAGATTTCCCGCAGGCCGTGATTCAACTCACTGCCTTTTTTGGCAAGCTTGTCGATCTCAGCCTCAATCTGTTCGCGAGCTTCACGCTCTGCGCGCTCAGGGTCATGTTGAACATGCTCACTGCCTGGAAGAGGAATAACATTGTCCTCATTCTCAGGAGCCTGAGTCTTTTGAGAGTCTTGTTTTTGCTGAGCAGAATACGGGTCAAATGGTTGACGCTCGTTACCGGTGCGATTGCCCAAAACGGAGCGTAACCGCAGGAAAATAACAACTGCCGCAATAAGGAAGATTATGTTGTAGACGTCGAATATTTCGTTCATTCCGAGTACCGACCGGTCCTTTACTCGTGGGCTGCCAGGCGCCGATGATCAAATGCATTAGATATCTAGATAATGTGCTCTAGCGCATTTTTACAGGCTCTGTCACTAATTTAAGGTTTCTATCAGCAACATCCAGCTATTTCGTGTCCATCCCAACGCCTTTTTAAAGTCTTACCACGCAAGTATAAGCTAAAATCAGTCATTGCAATTCTGTGAAGATCACCCACTATAAGTAAGATCGCTTCAAAAAGAAGTGATCAAAAAGCAAAATAAACCTAAACCTACGCGGACGCTATGCCACTCGGACTTATCATTCTTGCCTGTTTCATTCTGCTGCCAACCATTGAGATCTATCTCTTTATTGAGGTTGGAAGTGTTATCGGGGCAATTCCAACAATCCTGTTGACTGTAGCTTCCGCAGCTGCCGGCACATATATGCTGCGCCAGCAGGGGCTGTCTTTGCTCATGCGCATGCGTTCTGAAATGGACTCGGGACGGGTTCCAAGTCATGAGATGATGCATGGCGCGATGATCGTGTTTGCAGGCCTCATGCTGTTGATTCCAGGCTTCTTTACAGACGCAATCGGCCTTCTGCTCTTCATCCCGCCACTGCGTGAGGTGATTGGCAACTATCTGGCACGCCACGTGAAGGTGCAGAACCTCAACGTCAATCCGGGTTACCGTCGCCGCGATGGCACTGTGGACCTGAATGAAGATGAGTGGAGCTCCTCCCGTCATACAGAGCAGGATGATGACCCTTCCCGTCCTCGTTCCAATGACCCGGACCAGATCAGCCCATGGTCCTCTGACGACGACAAGCGTCGCTAAACCCTGCCAAGTTTAACGGAGAGCCGCCTGAACTGCCTCAGGGCTCTCCAGCAACGTTGCGACCAGCGCGATCAGATAAGTGACGTCCAGCTCCTGCTTTGCATTCCACGTGGTGGAGAAGCACCAGTTGTTTCCGTCGATGTCTTCAAGCGCATACGTCATGTTGAGCACGCCAATCTCACTGCCGCCCTTATAAGCATAAGACGCCCAGTTATCCGGTTCGGCCACACCCGGATTTACGAAAACTCCCTTGATGTCCTTCACTTTTGTCACAATCTTGCACAACTCGCGGTTCGAGATGTACCACTCAACACCCTCTGTCAAAGGCACGGAGACCTTGTCCATTGGCGGCAACTGGGCCGGTAAGGCCGCGAGAATCCGTGCCCGCTCCTCTGGCCCTGCTTGGCGATAAGCTTCTGCAGCTTGCTCATCCGCTTTCAGGTGAAACAGCTGCTGCGTTGTCAGAGCCGGTGAACTCTCGCCCGGCAACATCACACTGTCCTGCCCCACCAGATCCATCAGCAAGTCTGTGGCCGTGTTGTCTGAGATCTCAATCATATTGCGTGCCACATCCAGCAAAACAAACTTCTTGCCAACTGGCTCATTTTGCATCGTACCACCTGGATACGAGATATGCCGTTGCTCCAGCGTGACTTTATCTTGCCAGCTCAGGTCTCCGTCCCTGACCCGCTGCGCCACTTGATCCAGCACATAAAGCTTAAACGCTGAGCCGACGGCCAGTTGTGCATCACTGTTGTTCTCAGCATGCACCTTCCCGTTCTGCATCAGTAAAAAGCTCTGCGTCGCGGTCTGCTGTTTCATGTGTTCCAGCAGGTCTTCGTGTTTCACATCCTTCACAAGCGCAAAGCGAAACAGCAGTCCCGTCAGCTGACCAGTCTTATTCTGCTTCAAAAGCGTTGGAATCCTGTAGGATTTCGTCTCAACAAGAAACTTGTGCGGGTCCTTGGTCGCTTCAACATGAAGCGCAGGACCATAGATGGAACGTTGTTGTGAAAGAATGGAGACGAGAAGTTCTTTCGGGATCTTCTTGTAGACTTCGGGCGCAAAGTCATCGGCATTAAAGTCCGGCCCGTTCCAGATTTTCTTAAGCAACTCCGGCGGGCTTGTTACCTCCTGAGCACTTGAGGGCTGTGGAGCGATGACTAAAACTGCAACAGCGCATAACGCCTTAAAATACCTAAGCAATTGCATCTCCAGAATATCTGGTGGAACTATATGTATCCTAGGCGCATAAAAACTAACATTACCTTAGGTCATAAAGATACAAGCCATAACATCAGGCTGTGTTGCAAAGTCTCAGGTAGCCCTTTGGCAATCAGGCGCGGTAACCAACAATTAAAGTTGAAGAGATGCCGCTAGTATTCGCATCCCTTAAAACTTATGATTGCACGAATTAATTAGTCAATTTATGGGCGGTATTACATGGCGGCGCACCAAACCTCCAGTCGTGTGGATTGGGTCGACTACGCGAAAGGCTTTTGCATCTTTCTCGTGGTGATGATGCATTCAACCCTTGGGGTTGGAAGCGCCATTGGCGAAATGGGGTTCATGGGCGACATTGTTGCCTTTGCTAAGCCCTTCCGTATGCCGGACTTTTTTATGATCTCCGGCTTATTCCTCGCCTTAACGCTGGATCGGGACTGGCGCCTGTATCTGGACCGTAAAGTCGTTCATTTCTTCTACTTCTACATTCTCTGGCTTACGATCCAGTTTGGAATGAAAGCACCGTCCTTCGCAGCAGAGTTTGGCTGGGATGGCGTGTTGATGCACTACGCGCTCGCCTTCGTACAACCATTCGGAACCCTCTGGTTCATCTACGCCCTGCCCGTTTTCTTCGTCATCACCAAACTGCTGCACTCACTAAAAGTGCCATGGCAAGTGACCTTGCTGGTCGCTGCAGGCCTGCAAATCAGTGCGTTGCACACCGGCTCTGTGCTGATTGACGAAACAGCCGCTCGCTTCGTGTTCTTTTTCGCCGGTTACATCTTTGCGCAAAAGATCTTTGTCATTGCTGATTGGGTGCGCGAGAATGTGCTGAAAGGCTTGGCCTTTGTGTTTGTCTGGGCCGTCGTCAACGGCCTGTTCGTTGGCTACGGCTATGCCGACCTGCCATTTGCCTCGCTTGCTTTGGGCGGTTTGGGCGCATTGGCGGTGATCACCGTTTCCGCGCTGCTCTCCAAGGTCAAGGCTCTGGATCTGCTGCGCTATATGGGCAAAAACTCCATCGTGATCTACCTGTCCTTCTTCTTCCCCATGGCTGTCTCGCGCACAATCTTGCTCAAACTGGGCATCATTCAGGATGCGGGCGTGATCTCGTTGATCGTCACGTGCACCGCAACCATCGCACCGATGATCCTGTTCTGGTTGATCACCAAAGTAGGCTACGGCCAGTTCCTGTTCAAACGTCCGGCATGGGCCTACATCGCGGAAATGCCGCGCGCCAAGAGCCCTGCACCGTCACCAACCTGATATCTGCACAAAACCGCTGATCTGCCTGAGCCCCCGAAGCCTCTGCTTTCGGGGGCTTTCTGCCTGCATGTTCAGCAAGCGCCAATTTTAGTGGTTGGGTTCAGAAGGTCTTTCCGGTCTTTGCTTAGGCTTTGCGGAAGCAAACGGTGTGACAAGATCAAGGAACGTATCTCCATGAAACTCGGGGCTCTCAGGGTTCTGCCGCTTCTCTTCATTCTCGTGGCCATCGGCTGGCTGGAGCTACGCCCCCACCCCGCTGTTGCGCAAAAAGAAGATAAAGCACGTCAAATTCTCAATAAGACCATCGAGAAGTTCAGTGAAATTAAAGCCATGAGCTTTACCGTCTACGCGAGCGAGGAGCGCATCTTTAAAGATAGGGTGCCGCTAAACTTTGTGTTCGAATACACGGTCAACATTCTTGGGCATGGTGATCTGAAAATTGATCTCCCACGCCCTAATGGAATGAGTGAAATCTATCTTGATGATGGCATCATCACTTATTTCGACAAAACGCGGAACATCTACACTCAGGGTGATTTCACTGGAACTTCCTCGGAATTTATTGAGGTACTACGCAGTGACTTTCAGCTCACATTGCCCGGCATTGATTTGGCTAACCCGGAACTGGGCCAGATGCTTGATGACCTGATAACGAAGTCCGTCTACGTCGGGCGTGAGGTTCTGCCAGAAGGGGTTGCCCATCATCTTGCCTTCTTTAACGATCAGATAGATTGGCAATTGTGGGTCTACGAAGACAGCGGCCTGCCCGGTTATCTTATTATCACTTATAAGGACCTTGTTGGTTTGCCTCAAACACACCTGTCCTATCGAGGGTGGAACCTTGAACCTCAGCTCAATTCAGAAGACTTCCGCTTCAATCCTCCTGAGGGGGCTGAGCGCTTCAGCCTGCCCGCCCTTTCAGCAGTAGAAAACGGAGGGAGCTCAAGATGAGTTACTCCACCACAGCACAGCTTCTCAGCAACTCACTCAGATCACTGGCCGTCCTGACCTTCATCACAGGCGCTGGCATACTCACAGCCCAGGCGCAGGAAACCCTGCCTCCTCCTAAACAGGCCACATCCGCCGAAGTTGCGGAGTGCGAGGAGGAGCACATGAAGCGTGAGGGCATCGCTGATCTGGGCGGCTCTCAATACCGCGATAAGATCCGCGATCTCTGCAACAAATCCGTACATGGCGCTGACAAAGCAGAGGCGGGAAAAGAGCCAGCTACCAACGATTACTACTTCAGTGGCGACAACAACGGCTTTGTCTATGAGCTCAATGAAGAATGCCAGCAGATCCGCATTCAGGATGAGCTGATTTTTATCTGTCCGGAAGGCAAATACAAACCAACCATCCGCAACAACCAATCCGGTTTCATGCCTTATTTAGAGCCCGTGGAACCCATTAGGCAGGGTGAGAAGCCGTAGGAAGGTCATAAGTAAACACATGGTGTACTCTGTGCCGGGTGTTCATTTTGGGAGCGCCTAAATTACATTGGACTTCTATGCCCGACAGAATGCTCTTCGTGTAGCCCTTAGCATCATTCGTTGGGGCAAAATTGCTGATAAAATCAAAAGCATACGCTCTGGAAAAGTCGTAATTGTAAGGCGGTGTGGAGGCTTGTCTGACATGCAAGCACGAACAACTAAACTTGCAAATCGCTCCGGGTCATTTCCGCTTTCTTCGCTTTTCGTCATACTGTTAATTGCACGTGTTGTGGAAGGTTCGTAAGGGTCGTTGTCGGATGGACTTCGCCTTCTCGCTGCACCAAAGTCAGTTCGATGATCTCCCGGTTCCACCAGTATAACGTGGAGTCCAAAAGGAGCGACCTCCATTGATAAGGCCGCCGCATAGTTCGCAATCGCAGCTTTTGATGCGCTGTAAAGTGCTTGAAAAGGGATTGGGAGCCGTGATGCAATAGAGCCAATAATCACAATCGTTCCTGCTCGCCTTTTTCGCATGTCAGGAAGAAAGGCGCGTACCATTCTATCAACGCCGAGTAGGTTGGTATCGATCTGTCGAACGGCTTCGGAAGCAGCTGTCATTTCAATAGGACCAGCGATGCCAGAACCCGCATTCAATATCAAACAGTCGGGGACAAGGTTAATGCGGTTGCGAAGTGCAATCACAGAATCTTCGTCGCACACATCAAGTTCTTCTAAAGTGCCTCTTTGGCGAGATGTACCAATCGCTTGCCATCCGTTTGTTGTAAAAGCTTTTAGCATTGCGGCACCCAGCCCTTTGGAGGCACCGGAAATTAAAACAGAATTCATGAGCAATTCTCCAGATTTCAAATATGTTATCAATGGTAACATCAGTTGAGACTATCTGGTCAAGTGGAAAGTTATCAATGGTAACATCGAGGCAAGAAAAACAAACTCCGGGCACATCAGAGTATCATCATGGACGATTGCGTGAGGCGCTTCTGGATGCTGTCGAAGCTCAGTTGCCCAAAAAAGGGCCAGAGGGGGTGAGCTTACGGGCTGCTGCCAAAAATGCAGGTGTTTCCTCTGCTGCGGCTTTCAGGCACTTTAAAGACAAGCGGGCTGTGATGACGGCAGTTGCTGTCCGCGCACATCGCGGAATGGCAGAGCATATGGAAACGGCAGCCACTGAAGCACGCAGTGCGGGGCTCTCAGTATTTCCCGCTAAGGGGCAGGCCTATCTGGACTTTGCTCTTTCTGAGCCTGCCAAGTTCAAAACAATGTTCCGTACGGCATTGTTGGATGAGACAGATGTAGATTTAGTCGAAGCAGAGGCACGCATGACACGCCTATTGCTTAATGATGCTGTTGAAGATGAAAAACACACTGAAATCCCAGCTAAATCCCTGCTTGCGTGGGGGGCCGTACACGGCCTGGCCATGCTCTCGATTGAAGGTGGATTACCAAGCACAGCCACGAAGGATACACGATCAGCAATTCTGGAGGCATTAGATTTGTTAGAACAACAGGATTAGTCAGAGCAACTTCATTTTTGTTAGGTGGAAGTTGAAAGCTAAGTAGCCAGAGGCCGTCCCAAACTCACCCTCCGCTAAAACATCATTGAAAAAGGGTTAATTCCTCTTTCTTTGTCGGCCCAAGGCGGGCATGATCCCGCTCATGTCGACACAATCCATTGCACCAGCTCTCACAGAGAACGATCACCTCATCCTGATCGATGGCTCTACCTTCATTTTCCGCGCGTATCACGCGCTGCCGCCGCTTACTCGCAAGCCCGACGGACTGCCCGTTGGCGCGGTTTCCGGCTTCTGCAACATGCTTTGGAAGATGATGCAGGAAGGCCCCACCAAAGAAACCGGTGAAGAGCCAACCCACTTCGCCGTGATTTTCGATAAGTCCGGCAAAACGTTCCGCAACGATTTCTACCCGGAATACAAAGCTCACCGCCCACCGCCGCCAGAAGACCTGCGCCCGCAGTTTGGTCTGATCCGTCAGGCAACGCGCGCGTTTGGTGTGCCTGCCATTGAGCAGCAGGGCTATGAGGCGGATGACCTGATTGCCACCTACGCCCGTCAGGCAGCCGCACAAGGCGCCCGCGTTACCATCGTCTCTGGCGATAAAGACCTGATGCAGCTTGTCACCGATAAGATCGGCATGGTCGACACCATGAAAAACAAGGTGATCGGCAAGCCCGAGGTCTTCGAGAAATTCGGCGTTGGCCCGGAAAAGGTCGTCGAAGTGCAGTCGCTCGCAGGCGATAGCGTCGATAACGTGCCCGGCGTCCCAGGCATCGGCCTCAAAACCGCCGCTCTGCTCATCAACGAGTTTGGCGATCTGGATAGCCTTCTGGCACAAGCCGACACCATCAAGCAGAAGAAGCGCCGCGAGAACCTCATCGAGTTCGCTGAGCAGGCCCGCATTTCCAAGCGCCTCGTGCAGCTGGAAGAGGCCGTGCCGGTGGAAACTCCGGTTGAAGATTTCACCGTGTGTGATGTGGATGGCGCGCAAGCTGTCGGCTTCCTCAAAGCCATGGGCTTCACCAGCCTCACCAAAAAAGTGGCAGATAAAACCGGCGCTGTGCTGGAAAACATCGAGCCGATTGAGCCTGTGATTGAAGGCTGGGAAAGCACTGCAAAACCGGCAGAACAAGCTGAGGATTCTGCGGGAGAACTTGAGGGTAAAGCATGGACCGCCGCCCCTTTAGCAGAGAAAGTTGCGGCTGAAATATCTGCGCTGCCTATAGATAATTCCGCATACGAAACAGTTTCCACCACTGAGCGCCTCAAAGAGTGGATAGCGCAGGCCTATGAAGTGGGCTACGTGGCTGTGGACACTGAGACAGATGCCCTCAACGCCATGGAAGCTGGCCTTGTTGGCGTTTCCCTCTCCTGCACCCCGGGCAAAGCCTGTTATATCCCGCTGGCGCATGTGGATGGCGAAGGCGATCTCTTCAGCGGCGGTGCGCTGCTGGAAGGCCAGATCCCGCTCAAAGAAGCTGTTGCCCTGCTCAAGCCAATGCTGGAAGATCCAGCTGTCCTCAAAATCGCGCAGAACATGAAGTACGACTGGCTCGTGCTCAAACGTTACGGCGTGGAAATGGCACCGTTTGATGACACCATGCTGCTCTCCTACGCGCTTGACGCGGGTATGGGCGGCAATGGCATGGATGAGCTCTCCCAGCGCTGGCTCAACCACACGCCAATCCCGTTCAAGGAAGTGTGCGGCTCCGGCAAATCGCAAATCTCCTTCGACAAGGTGCCGCTGGACAAAGCCACCTCCTATGCGGCGGAAGATGCAGACGTCACCCTGCGCCTCTGGAAAATCCTCAAACCACGCCTCGCTGCTGAGGAAATGACCGTGGTTTATGAGCGTCTGGAACGCCCGATGGTGGCCACGCTGGCCAAAATGGAGCGCCGCGGCATCTCCATCGACCGTCAGATGCTCTCCCTGCTCTCCGGCGAGTTTGCGCAAGGCGCAGCCGCGCTGGAAGCGGAAATCCACGATAAAGCAGGCGAAATCTTCAACGTCGGCTCGCCAAAGCAGCTGGGTGAAATCCTGTTTGGCAAAATGGGTCTGCCCGGCGGCAAAAAAACCAAAACCGGTGCCTGGTCCACTTCGGCTTCCGTGCTGGATGACCTTGCCGCGCAAGGGCATGAGCTGCCCAGCAAAATTGTAGAGTGGCGCCAGCTCAGCAAGCTGAAATCCACCTACACCGACGCCCTGCCAAGCTTCATCAATCAGGAAACAGGCCGCGTCCACACCTCGTTCTCGCTGGCGTCCACCTCCACGGGCCGTTTGTCCTCCTCCGAGCCAAACATCCAGAACATCCCGATCAGAACCTCTGAAGGCCGCAAAATCCGTCAGGCGTTTATCTCTGGGAAGGGCAAAAAGCTCATTTCTGCCGATTACAGCCAGATTGAACTGCGCGTGCTCGCCCACATGGCCGATATTCCGCAGCTCAAACAAGCGTTTGCTGATGGGCTCGACATTCACGCCATGACAGCAAGTGAGATGTTTGGTGTGCCGATTGAGGGTATGGATCCAAGCGTTCGCCGCCGTGCAAAAGCCATCAACTTCGGCATCATCTACGGCATTTCCGCGTTCGGCCTTGCGAACCAGCTGGGCATTGGTCGTGGTGAAGCAGGCGATTACATCAAAACGTATTTTGAGCGCTTCCCGGGCATCAAAGAGTACATGGAAGAGACCAAAAAGTTTGTCCATGCAAACGGTTACGTCGAAACCATCTTTGGCCGCCGCGCCCACTACCCGGATGTAAACACCAAAAACCCGAACATGCGCCAGTTCTACGAGCGCGCAGCCATCAACGCCCCAATTCAGGGCTCAGCGGCAGATATCATCCGCCGTGCCATGGTGCGTATGGACGAGGTTCTGGAAACGGCAAATCTGGATGCGCAAATGCTGTTGCAGGTGCACGATGAATTGATCTTTGAGCTGCCTGAGGATCAGGTGGATGAGACCAAAAAACTCGTCATCACCACCATGGAAAAAGCAACAGAACCCGCCCTCCAGCTCTCGGTCCCCCTTAAAGTGGAAGCCGAAGCCGCCACCAACTGGGAAGAGGCGCACTAGCGCTTCTTTTTCCCTCAGGGCAAGGCAATTTGCCCCAGCAAACAGTGCGATCCCGGGCCAAGCACCCTGCCAACCCGGGCCGCACAAAACCACGCACATAAAGCCTTTGCCCACCAGCAGACCACGAACACCGAAGCCGCCAAGCCACACCCCTCGATGTCTTCCCGGCCCCCGAGCCGGGATCCATGGGGCGCCACCTCACGCTCAGCCGCTCTTATCGCCCACACTCCCCAGCAGCCACCTCATCAGCACTCTCACCAATGCCCTCACAAGCAACTCTGGATCCCGGATCATCGCTCCGCTCGTCCAGGATGACGCCAAAGGGCAAAGCAACGCCACACCCCAACACCGTCATCCCGCACTTGATGTTTGTCCCGGAGAGATGGTTGACGTTTGTTCGGGGACATGGGTGACGGTCATGTTATGATGTTAAGTCGAATTTTGCGACTGTGTTTGCTGCAAAACATACGTTGAAGATCTCAGGTTTGTCTGAGGGACGTATGGCGAGAGTGTAGCCACGGAAGCATTTAGGGACATACCAGAGCCTTCCTTTAAAGCTGATTTCCGCTCTTGTTCTGGGCACCTTTCGGACCATTGTTCCTTTGGGATAGCTGATATCTGGAAGGTGTTTGGGAAAGATATGCT
>NZ_LMCH01000028.1:0-13713 GCF_001623095.1 Pseudovibrio sp. Ad5
GCACCGCAAGAGTGCGATCCGGCAGGAACTGCGCATGTGGTCTTGCAAGGCCGTGACCGGCCTGAACGGTCTTCTGATGCACTGCATGAAGATCTGTCAGAAGAGCTGGAGATCCGGGGTTTTCTGGATCAGTTTCCAGGCCACCACTTGATGGTCAAACCCGGGGATCAGCCGCACAAGGAGATATTCTGATGGTCTACCCGCTGGCGGAGCAGAGACTGGCGCAACAACATAGTGCAGCTCATGATGTAAATCCGGTTCAGGATGAGGCAATCGCGGTCTCTCTTGAGGCGTTTGCTCAGGCGATCGTGGATGCCCATCAGAGCATGGCGCTTATGACCGGCGGTGCTTTAGATCTAGCCACCTTGCCCGGCACATTGCTGGACAGCCGGTCTGGACATCAGCTTTTGAAAGAGATCGGTATTAAGGGGCGTTATTACACCAAGATAGCCAATGGAAAGACCTACGTGATCTTCAAAGGTTATCCTGCAGTGCGCGAGGTTCTTAAGGGGACACGGTATCTGTCGTCCTCTCCAAAGGTTGTTGCTTTTGGAATTGGACCAGAAGCCATTCGGGCAGGTGGCCGGGCGAACGCGGTGATCATGATCACCTGTTATGTGGCCCTGGATATCATGCAGTTCATCATGAGCGATACACAGCTTTACAGTGAACTGTTTGCCAACATCATTGTCGATGTGGCGATCGGGGCTGTTGCCATTGGGGCTGGCATGGCCGCAGCAGCTGCTGGCGCGCTTCTGGTCGGAGCTATTACGACAGTTGCTATACCTGCCCTTGCCATTACGGCTGGTGCCATTGTTGTTGGTATGGCTGTTGGCATGGCGCTTGGACAACTGGACAAGATGTTTGGCCTGCGAGAAAAACTGTCTGCTGCCCTGCGCTGGACTGGTGAGGCTGTTGCGCGCGGCCTTCAGAAAACCGGTCAAGTTATTCGTGAAGCACAAGTTTCCATGCGCCAGAAGGTGGAAGAACTTGAACGCCGCAGCAATCGGTTTTTCTATGATCTGGAACGTGAGACCATCTGGCACTTTGGTGGCCCTGATCTTTATAATCAGATCTACAGGCGGTGATGATGATCAACTGGTACATCGATAAGACCATTCAATTTGGCCAGTGGATTGGCCGGGATCCGCGCAGAGCACACGGGTTCGCTGCTGTGCTTGATCTTTTGATGGTGTTTTTGGTGTGGAGTACGATCTCTGACTTTCTGTATGCGCAGCAGGTCATTGAGCTTGGACAAGACAACTTTGAAATTGCTCATGGCATCCAGGCTTTAGCTCTTGGATCTGTTGCGATCCCCATCACTCATTTTGTCTTCACGCCCTGGGGGCATCAACGGCTGCAATGGTCCGTAAAGACATACCTCATTCTCATTTTCGGATCGCTCCTGGTCTTTGCTATTTCTGGCAATCTATGGTCGCAATCAATTGGGCAAAGAGCGCAGGACGAAGGGTACTTACTCTGCCAGAACGAGTTCTTCGCACCGGCAAAGGCCTTCCATACCTATGTGCGCCCGGGCACTTTATGTCCCGCTGATGAATGGCATTCCAAACCCTATCCGCCGCCAATGGTGATGCACCAACTCAATCCGCCAGATCACTCTTAATTCTTATGCTTCCTTTGTTTTTCCCTTTGCCAGTGAGTTTGTTATGAATGCTATTGTCCAAATCCCACAGCTCTTCCAGGAACAAGATCTGGCCTTTACCTTTGCAGCTCCTGCGCAGCCCAACGCGGAGTTGCTGGTCGCCGGGTTCGCGGCAACAGAGCGCCTTAATGGCCTCACACAGATCCAGATTGAGCTTGCCAGCCCCGACAATGCGCTGGATTTGCATAGCCTGCTGGATACGCCCGCCACACTGACCATCCATCATAAATACGAGGGCCTGCGCCATCTCTCCGGAGTGATCGCCGAGATTGCCCGTGGCAATGAAGGCCATCACCGCACCAGTTACTCACTCACGCTGCTGCCCAGCCTGCACCGGCTCGCCCATGGCTCTGACTGCCGGATCTTCCAGAAGAAAAGCGTGCCCGAGATCGTCAAGATCCTGCTGAAAGAACACGGCGTCGAGGATGTGAAGTGGGATCTGACAGATACCCATGCGGCCCGTGAATACTGCGTGCAGTACCGGGAAAGTCACTTAAGCTTTTTAGATCGCATCACGGCAGAAGAAGGCATTTGGTACTACTTCACCTATGGTGCCAATGGCCAGCATACGCTGCAGTTCATTGATAACCCGCAGATCGTCTCGCAGCTGCCGGACCAGCCAAAGCTGGAATATAACAGTATGGCCGGCGGGGCGGTCAAAGGCGTCTATTGCAACAGCTTTGTCCTGCGCGAGCAGCTGCGCGCCACCAGCTTCATGCAGCGCGATTATTCCTTCAAGAACCCGCCTTATAACCAGCAACACGCCCATCAGCGTGGTGAGGACAACGGCTCTGCCGGAGACTATGCGCTCTATGAGTATCCGGGTCGCTACAAGGCCGATGGTGTCGGCAAGCCGTTCACAAAACACCGGCTGGAGGCAGCACGTGTTGAGGCCACCACAGGCCATGGCGCCACCAATGCGATTCACCTGATGGCAGGTCATCAGTTTGCGCTGAACGACCACCCGAACGACGACTACAACATCAAGTATCATTTGCTCACGGTCTCGCATCAGGGCAGTCAGCCGCAGGCCGTGGCTGAGGAAGCTGGCAGCGGCTCCACCACTTACAGCGCTGGGTTTGAGGTCATGCCCGCCCGCCTGCCATACCGGCCCAAACTGCTCAAAAAGCCCTTGGTGGATGGCCCTCAGATCGCTCATGTCACCGGGCCAGAAGGTGAAGAGATTTACTGCGATGAACATGGCCGGGTGAAAGTCTGGTTCCCCTGGGACCGTCATGGCAAGAAGAACGACACCTCCTCCTGCTGGATCCGCGTGTCCTCCAACTGGGCCGGTGCCAGCTGGGGCCACATCGCCATCCCTCGCATCGGCCACGAGGTCATCGTAGACTTCCTCGAAGGCGACCCAGACCAGCCAATCATCACAGGGCGGACGTATCACAACAATAACAAGAGTCCCTACACCCTGCCGGACTTTAAAACGGTTATGACAATCAAGTCGGATACTCACAAGGGTGTGGGTTCGAACGAGTTGCGGTTTGAAGATCAGGCCGGGATGGAGCAAGTATATGTCCATGCCCAAAAAGATCAGGACATCGTTGTCGAGAATGACCGGCGTGAACATATCCGGCATGACCGGCATCAGATTGTTGAGAACAACCGACACCTGCTGGTCAAGAACAACCATTATCAGCACATAGCAAAAGATGAATATCGTCGCATTGATAATGAGACGAACTGGATCTTCGGCGGCAAACTGCTTTTCAAGGTCTATAACGCCCTGCATACAACGGTTTACGGGGCTGTTGTGAACAGTTTTCGTGCTAACCGCTCCACCATGATCAAGGGATCGGACAGCCTCAAGGTTGAAGGAGGCTCGACGACAACCATTTTGGGCAAGACCACGGTTAAGGCACCCAATATTGTTCTGGAAGGCACCGAAGAACTGACCATCAAGGGTCCGGGTGGTTTCGTCAAGATTGATTCCGGCGGGGTTACGATTGTCGGCAACAAAGTGAAGATCAACCAGGGTGGTAGCCCGGGCACGGCGGCGGATGCCGCCCCACCACCGGCTGAAGAGCCAACGGACCCGAAAGCTGCTGAGGTTGCAACCGACCGGGGATACAGGTGATATGGCGTTGTCCTATACCAATATCCCTGACCATGTCAGCTGGGATGATCTGGCATCTCTTCGTGATGAGGGCAGATTGTTTGCTCTTGTTGATGCCTGCGGGAACAAGGATGTTCCTGGACATGTGGCTGATCTGAAAGAGGATGGCTTTTGTCTCTATGAGGAGCTGGCTGAGGATTATTACAATACGGAAGCGCCCCATCTTGTCCGACCCAAGGACGAGATGTGGGAGCATATTGTTAGCCTGACGCAAAGTGATGATGCTTGGGGCTTCTTTCTCGAGACACCTGATAGGGTTGCTACGTCCCATCTCGTTCAGCATTGGCGGAATTGGGTAAATGTTTATCCGCCTAAAGGGAACAGAACTGTTCTCTTCCGTTTCTACGATCCGCGCCTTCTTGAAACATTTTTGAGCTCAATGACGCCAGAAATGGCCCAAGCCTTCTGTGGTGATTTAGGGGCTTTTCATATCGCACCGAACAGCAAGGACAAACGCTTTTATACCTATCGCATCAATCACACCGAAGAAGCCGGGATTGCCAGCCTTCCGCCCTACCGGGTAGGTGCCAGGCAGTTCGAAGCATTGCGGGGCAGGCAGACTGAGCTTCGGCATGAACGCATTTTGGATTTTCTGCGTAAGGGCTTTGGCGAAAAGCTGATTGACCGAGGTGACAAGGACTTGCTGGCACTCGTTGCAAGATCGGAGAAGACCGCCAAAAAGCTTGGATTTGAAATGGAACGGGACAAGGTGAAGTTCATTGTCCTGACGACTGCTTTTGGTGAAGGTTTCCACGAAAATGGCGCGCTGCCAGAGGCGAAGTCCATTCTTTCCGGGCCAGATTTTATGTCCGGGCAATCAAAAATCGAACGATTGACGCAGGTGGCCAGGCGCAAGGATGCGTCCAGGCTGGGTGCAGCATAGGACAGGGGCAATGACACAGGCAGAAACAGCAGGCGGTCAGTCAACCGGAGATGTGATTGACCTGGCCGATCTTGATTTTTCGACAGTCAAGGAACACCCGGACAGGATTTGTGACCATTGTCCGAATGCATTGGCCGTTTTTGTTCATTATGAGGATTTTTTCCCGTCTCCAGGGGCTCCGTTTCACTTGATCCTAGAGGGGGGGGCGGAGACCAATGGCACCTGTGGTGACAACGGCATGGTGGCGATATATGGCCTGCCAAACGAGGCTGCCATGGTGCTGGCCGGTGAGGATGCCATTGAATACAAGCCGGAAAACCAGCAGAAGCGGAATCCAGATTATCTGAAAAACCAAGATATTGTTCGTGCGCGTCTTGCGCGGGATGAAGCGGAGCGCATGCGCGACGAGATTGACGGTACTGCGCTTGGTCGTCTGTTTGGTGGGCTGGACGATGATACACAGCGAAAAGTCAATGAATATAAACGGATTGAGGAAAATGCGAGAAATACCCTACGGAAACTGGATGCTGATGATGAAAGTTGGTTTGGTTGGATATGGGGTGCGCTGCAAGGAGAGTGGAATGACAATCCGACAACCGGGCAGATTATCTTCGATGCAGCGCTGACGGCCATTCCTATTATCGATCAGGTTGGCGATCTCAGGGATGTTTCTGCGATTGTGCTCAAGCTTTGTGATAGCAAGGTGCGGGAGGAAGAAGGCTGGTTGCTGTGGCTATCGCTAGGTATTTGCACCATCGGGCTGGTCCCTACTGTTGGATCGGTCGTCAAGGGGGTTTTCAAAACCATTTTCAATGCCTGCAAACCGTTTTTGAAGGCGACAGGCGATTTCCTGAAATCCTTCAAGAAGGCCGCATCACCAGAAATGATCAATTCCGTCATGGCTGTGGCGCGCTTCTTCTCTTCTGGCAATGCCGTCAAATGGCTTCAGGACCTGGCAGCCGATTTTCAGAAACTGATCAAGGAGGCTATGGGCCTCTTCAAAAAGTTTCTGGCTACCATGCAGAAACAAGCCAGCAAGGCGCTGGCAGAAGCACGGGCAAGCTGGACCTTGTGGGGATTGCGTGACACCTCTGGGTTGATCAAGGCAGCGGAACTGGCAGTTAGCAAGATTGTAGAATTCGCATCCAAGGCAGTTGGCATGGTCGAAAAAGCACTCGGAAAGCTTGATGATGTGTTTCAGGAATTTGTTCGCAAGATCATCAAATTTGCAGTTGGCAATCTGCGTGATGAAGACACGATCCGGGCTCTGACAAAAGATGCGGTGAAGATATTTAAAAATGCTGCGGCTAGTGGTGCGGCGGCTGGTGGAACGGCCTCCGCACTCCAAGCCAGTGCGCCGAGCTAAAAGGAGAGAGATATGGCAAAAGCTCCTTCATCAGCAGCTCGAAATGCTGGTCAGGCCGGATTGATCGCTGGTCGAAAAGCAGGCGGAGAAGCCGCCGGGCTGAACGGGATGACCAATATCAAAAAGAATGGCAAAGCTCCCGATGTTATTGACAGTTCAGCTGATGCCGCCAGTGGTGCAAGGGGATTAAACAAAGGGAAAAAAACAGAGTTAAGTGCTGATGAGTGGGAGGCTCAGCGGCCTAAAGGTACTCCGACAAAAAAGAATGAGAACTTTGTCAAAGCTGAAAAATATGCGGATGGATCCTACAGGGTTCAAATGAAGCACCCAAGTGGCGATACTTATAGCTTGCCTTACGATAAGGATGGAAATCCCGACTTTTACAATGTTAAAAATGAATCGAAGGACGGTGAACTTGTTGAAGCAGTTTATCCTGGAAGTGAAGTTAAGTTGGATAGCTTGGCTCATCCTAGTGATTACGCGGATAGATATGATCTGAATACGCAAAAGGGGCGTGAGAAAGCGAAAAAAAAATCTCGTAAAGTTGACAAAAGAGCAGCAGAACGGGCTTTTCAAAAAATATCTGATTACGAATGGCACCACAACGGTGGCACGAGCATGATTGCAGTTGATAGGGACGTTCATCAGCTCTTTAAACATCATGGTGAATTTTCGAAAAATTCGAAGAAGTAAAGGAAGAATGATGCCTCTTATTGACCCGAGTGTGAAGCCTGCTGATGACAGGGAAATTGAAGTCTTTAAAGCGTGGGCTAAGTATCCGATTCCTAATGACTATATTGCTTTTTTGAAGGAGTATAATGGTGGATATTTGACGGGAGAGGATCCATGTTTTTATAACAGTGATGATGATACGGAAGCCTGTGTTACGACTTTTATGCACGTATCTGAAGAAATAGATAAATGTATTAATAAAATATTTGAAAAGCGTTTCGCCTCTTACTCGGTTCCTTTTAATACTAAAGATATGAGAAATAACTATTTTGCTCCTGATCATTACATCAAAATTGCGGATGGTGCGCAGCATGAACATATAGTGATGGACCTGAAAACCGGCCATATTTTTAGTTTTGATGATGAGACAGAAGAAGAACTGGAAACAACAGAAGCATTCCTGGAACATTGCTTATTTCTTGCAGATAGTTTCGACAGTTTTTTCTCGCAGATTGTTGATGAAGGGCCTGAGTGAGTTTGACTGAAACTTGATTGGCAGTCGAGTTTGCAGTGCTTAGATGATTGTCTAGTTCGGAGTAGACGTGCAGACTATAAAATATGGATATCCAGATTTAAACGAGCAACTGGATGCGGGAATTATCTATCATGAAAAGGCGTTCGAGTTCAGTTTTCAGGATCATGAAAGCCTGAAGCAATATCTGGACTTTTGCAAGGAAAATGGAACAGGATCTGATCCTCTTCCCTGCTGTTTTGAGAAAGATAATGAATCTCTTTATATTGATTTTTTTGCGCGTCTTGCTCCGCATCCAGAGTATGGATTTGAGTCTGCGACCACGGTTGTTTCTTGTACAAAACAGCTTGAAGGTTCGATGATACGAGGCAATGTCAATGATGCTCTTATTATTGCGTATGGCACTCATTTATCGATTGGATTGGTTATCAGGGGCAAGTGTATTGGTAAGGTGTTTGCGCTTGAGGATATCAAGCCTCTAGTTCTTGATGATGATATGGATGACATACCCTCTGATATTGAAGGCATAACCAAACTCGGCGATAGTTTTGAAGAATTTATCGATGCCCTTACAGCAGATGAGGATGATATTGAGGAATGGAAAGAGGATCACGGTGAGTAACCTTCTGTTCAAACAGGGGGTATGGGGAGCTGGGGATACCAGCACGAGAAGGGCAATATAAGTGACGTGTTCTTTCGCGGTGATTTAAGCTTGAACCAGAAATTTTGAGAGAATTCAGGCCCGTTAGATTTGGTTTTGTCAGGGCTCGTTGCGGGCTTCATCGGATATTGTTTTTTGATTTTGTGGGAGAGGCGAAATGCCAAAAGCAGCACGATTTGGAGATATTGGGGCAGGCCATGGCTGTTTTCCTCCGACACCGGCCATTAGTGGTTCCAGCGATACCTTCATCAATGGCAGAAAGGCCGTAAGGCTAGGTGATGCGTTTGCTCCGCATGGCTGCCCCCAATGCCCTCCTCATCCACGTTCCCTGTCTGCCGGGTCTGCTACCGTATTCATCAACGGCAAAAAAGCAGGACGTGTGGGGGATAGTATCGGCTGTGGCGGCTCTGTTTCAGCCGGCTCCGGTGATACCTTCATTGGTGATGTGGGAATGGGTGGTCCTCTGAAGAACTGCATGAAAGGCGCAAAGGATAATGCATCGCCTTTGCTGGATCCGGGTCTGAGCAGGCTGGAAGATCCTGCGTCGGCCGAATTGCTTGCTTTCAAGGAGGCTCTGTCGATGCCAGTCCCTGAGCTTGGTTCATTTGTGCAGGATCAACTCGCTTCAATTCTGGAAAGTGGAATTCAAGACATCCTGTCCCACCATGTTGCGTCGCATCTGCCCCAAGTTGGGCTGGATGGCCTAACAAGTAAAGCTCTTGATGCGCTCAACACTAAGGTGTTGCAGAGCGACGCTCTGATTGGTGCTCTGAAAGGCAAGGTGCCGGAAGTTACCTCTCAGGCTGTCTCCCGTGTTTCGCAGAATTTTTCCGATGCTGTGTCGTCCGAGACATCATTGGGAGAGCCATTGTCTGCGACCTTACCGAATATTCCAGATAATCCGTTAGTGGGGGGATTGCACGCTCTGGCCCAATCAGGAAACCCGGCAAAGCTGGACTCTGTATTGCGTCCGCAGGCCTCGGATATGTGTGTAAAGCTCATGGCAAATGCCTGTGGTCTCTGAGTTTGCCCGAACGTAGTTGAAGTTTAATCGGTCTTCACGCCTTCACAAATCGGTTTTAAGGGTGCAGACACGAACATGCATGCAAGAAACAGGTCGGATTGGATCTGTCAAAGCGAGATTAAAAGAGAAAAATATGACTGTATCAAAGACAGCTAAACCCAGTCGGATACGTGACTGTTATATGGCAAACCAGCATGCAGGGCATGTCAGAACTCCAAAGGGGTTTACCTGGCACCATGATGGCGCCAATCCGGGTACATTGCAACTTGTCGATTCCAGCATGCATAACGCCTTTCCTCACTCCGGTGGTGTTTCGGTAATCAAGGAGCAGCTGAAGAATGGCTAAGGCAGTGATATTGGACGCTTCCACCGGGCTTGATGAAGCAGCTCTTGCATCTTTGGAAAAGAAACTAGGGTTTGCTCTGCCAGCAGATTACCGGTCGTTTTTGTCTCAGCACAATGGCGGTAGACCGGTACCAGAATGCTTCTCGTTTCTTGATGATGATGGTCCCTATAGCGACTCTTTGGTGGACTGGTTTTTGTCAGTGGGAACTGATGATCCGTCAGATTTACTGGATTATTGTTCCATGTATGTCGAGGACGAGCGTGTTCCATCCCATATGCTTCCCATTGCACATGATCCCTTCGGTAATCTGATCTTGCTGTCCTTGTCTGGAGATGATGCAGGCGCGATATATTTCTGGGATCATGAAAATGAAGGGGACGCTGATTACAGCAATCTGAATTATATCGGGAAAAACTTGGATCATTTCCTTGAACGTCTCTTCAGCTTTCAGGGCTGACATATGTCCATACTTTATGACCTTTATGATTATCGGGGGCAGAGGCCTGGAAACACCCGGCTTGTGGATTCAATTTTTAATCCTGTCTCTGGTGAAGCGACCTTTTCCAGAACTGATCTTTATTATCCAGGAAAAATTCCCCTCTTTCTGACCTCGACCTGGCAGTCCATGTCACTTTTCAACGGACAGACTGGCGAGGGATGGATTGATAACTGGAGCCTGTATGTTCTGCCAGGCCCGGAATGGTTGAGCCTTCACCTGCCAACGGGTGAGATAGCACGTTTCCAGATACCCTGGTCCGGGGGAATTTCCACCAATCCTGTTGTAAAGGACTGGAAGCTTGAAATCCTGAATATGCGCCCGACCTTTCGGGTGGCAGGGGGTTTGTTTTACGAGTTTGGTTTGTCGGACGGTAAAAAAGTTTTTCTGCGCAGGTTATATAATGAAGCTGGCGATGAAATCTGTTTCAAACGATCAGCATATGGAAATTTGACCAGTGTTTCCCGCGGTGACGGGCTGCATCTTGATATTCATTGTGATGATTTGCAGATCAATCGGATAAGCGAGCGGGATCGGGTAACCGGTCAACTAAAGGATGTTGGTTCCTATCGATATGATGATGATGGCAGGCTTGTACAGGTTCGCTCGGCATATGCCGGAGAGTGGGCCTATATGTATAATGAAGACGGGAAGCTTACCCACCGGGTGAGACCTTCAGGTGCGTTTGAAGCCTTGCAGCTAGATAGTGATAACCGGCTTTTAAACAGGCGCTTCAGGCATGGCATGGCGCCGTTGGAGTGTGCCTATCCGGCCACTGACAAGACGGTAATCCGCCGTGGTGGAGACGCAATAACCGAATTCAACATTGATTGTGACCAAGGCGTTCTTTCCTCTTTCAGGTTGGCAGATGGGCGAACCGTTACCTATCACTGGCAAGATGGCCGCTTGCATCGGGTGGAGGCAGGTGAAGATACAAGTCTGGAATTCTCATATGAGGATGAATGGGGCCTGCTCGCGTCAATAGGGGATGGTGATCAGGAGTTTTTGAGAATTGGTTATGACGATGCCGGAAATCCGCTTTCGATGAATTTCCGGGGTCTGGAATGGTTGCTGAAGTATGCTCAAGATACGAAAGCCCTGTCGGAACTTATAACGCCAGATACCAGCTTCAGCTTTACAGACGGGGTGATACAAACACCTCGATTAGCCTCATATTCTCCATCAGAATTATTCGGTTCTTTGGCTGAGATTGTAGGAAAAAGGCCTTTGTCGGTAGCTGGTCTCATTGAATTGCCGCAGTCTGTTCAAGAGGGTAGAGCAGAGATATTACTTGCCCATGTTCATGATATTCTTTCGGCTCCTGTTGAAAGAACCAGCTGGCGAGCAGCTCTTTCCGGGGATCCTTCTTGTATTCATGTAGACCTGCCTCATAATCTTCTGGACCGTATGTCCAGTTTGTTTCATGCGGCTTTTCTAGGTGTATCCGAGCCTTTGTTGTCTCCTTTTTCCTCCAATGTGGTGCCTGCATCGCATCTTCAGTTTTACCATGCTGATAATCACTCTGATTTTGTCGAGATTGGAACCGAAGTTATTGGTCGGGATGTCTTTGGTCGCCCGGTCGGTTTGGAGGATCGCTCCGTCGAAGTGGGTTTCAGTCGTTCCGGGTTTATAAATGATCTTGCAGTTGCAGGTAGTTCCGAGGAATGGACCTTTTCCTCAACGGGGGCTGATGTGTTTGACATTGCCCGAACAGCTCATTTGGCAAGATCCGAACAATCTGATGGAAACATCAAAACCAGTGTCCATCAATGGGATGCAAACTTGACTGACCAACCTCAGCAATCGCTGGATGCTGCGTTTGATGGCGTTGGTCGCCTTTGCAGTTTGACCGATGGTCAGCAAGTTCTCAAAAGAAATTATTTGGGAACACTTCTTGAAACGGAACAGATTGACGACAGGGTTTTTCGCTACACTTATGATGATACTGGTCGGTTAAGTGCTGTTACAAGTGATCACTTTTTTGCTCAGATTGAGAGGGACGAGGGTTGCGACATCGTAAAACTGAATGGGCAAAAATTTAAATGCTATTCAGATCAAAGCTGGCAAGTTATCGACGATCCTGACCACGCGATTTTTCGATTCAATACCGAAACGGACTATGTAACCGGAATTGTCCAATCGGGGACTATTGATAATCAGCATGGCATTCAAACCAGTTTTTCAAGGAGATTTTCCGACAAGGAAGGCGAATGCATCGACGCTTCAGGAACAGATCGCTACACATTAAGAGCAAATGGGTTTGTCTGCAAAAGTGCGGGTTTCTACCTAAATGTGAACCAAGTGGATGGTTATTTGAGGATTGACTTGAATGGTCAGGAACTGCTGATCACAGATCATGGTGACCGGTTTGCTCTGGAGTCCAAAGGTCGAGAAGTGGCATTTAATACTCAGCATAATCCTGCTGGGGCTGTTCAAACCGTGACGCTCGTTGCGGATGACCGGGATATTCTATGCTACGAATTTGATCGTGATGTTGTTGGTAGGGTTAAGTCCATTCGATTTTCCAACTTGCTTCCAGGATTTTTGCAAAGCTCAAGGGCAAGTAATCTTCATGATGAGGTAGATCTGAATTATACTCTTACGGGTCAGATTTGTGATGTCAGAATGAAGGAAATCGGGGGAACACGACGCTTCTGTAGCCCTTATTATGCTGCAGGACATCGCTGGTTTATGATGCTGGATAATGAACCGGTTTCGTGTCTACCCTGTATGAATGGGGTGCTGCTCAGAACCGACGATAAGACACGCTATACCTTTCCCTTCGATCACACTCTTTTCGGTGCTGATGCTTCTTCGCGAATAGCCGTACGTATGTCAAAACTGAACAGCTTTGGAATGTTTAGTGGTATGTTTTATGTCCTGTCGCGGCTGCAGGTTCTCGATAACTTCTTTCCTTTTGGTCAATTGATCCCCGAAGGTCTGATATGGCCCCAAATACCGTTCTGGAAGGGACCTTACGGGGCGCCATCAAGTTAACTCTGACCTCAGTTCCGATCAGTTACAAGCACCACCGGTTTCTGCCTTAAATCATTGCCCATGTTGTATGGCTCTATCGTAACCGGTGTTCAGTCCTCGCCTTCCAATTTTGATTTTTGGAGTGTGTCGCGTTTAATCGGTTTCATATCCTACAGCCTTGAAGACGTTGCTACACTCACCCTCTTTGAGCCGTTCGCAGTCTTACCCGACAGCCTGCCAGAACTCGTGATAACTTCTTGCAGCCGCCTTTCGGATGCTTGACGATGTAATCTCGATAGGATTCAGGGCGGGAGGAGCAAAAACTACGCGCCGCGCTGTCTAAGATATTGCGTGAGCGGTGAGCGTGCGGTGAAGGCCTAAGCACAGATCAGTTGATTTGAGTAAGGAAGTGTTTCGACCCGAGATCTTGCTGACTGGAGTGAGAAATGAGGCAAAAAGACATGCTACTTGAATGGCGGTTTTGAGAACTGCTTTCCGAGAGTAGGTTCCCTTTCGTTCTACTCGTTACTAAACGAAAATTTTTCCGCGTTCTCACTCCCCGGTTTGCACTAGTCTACAGTGGTGTTCGTGATTGTTAGGTTAGGAGATCCAATGGGGGAGATTGCAGCGTGTGAACTGGCGCTTGTCGAAGGGCTTTTCTTCAAAGAGGCTTTTGGCAGATTATTGTTTGATCGAGATGAGGTGAGTGAAGCAATCTATGGTGCAAGCGTAGTTGCTTCAGTTTACGATTGGTCACTCGAGAGCATTTGTTCTTATTTTTCCTATCTCTCGCCTAGCTGTTGGCCTGTAACTGCTGACCTTCGAATTTTAACTCAGCGCTGTCCGTCGTCAAAGATAGTTGGACAAAATTGGCTTTCGATTAGTGGAGTGTCTGGCCCAATTGCGTGTTGATGTTAAGCGGCTTGTGCGTGGTAGCGCAAGCGTCGGTTTTGAATAGTTCTGCGT
>NZ_LMCH01000029.1:0-10402 GCF_001623095.1 Pseudovibrio sp. Ad5
AACGCAGAACTATTCAAAACCGACGCTTGCGCTACCACGCACAAGCCGCTTAACATCAACACGCAATTGGGCCAGACACTCCACTAATCGAAAGCCAATTTTGTCCAACTATCTTTGACGACGGACAATCTACACTGGCGAATATCGATGGAGTTATACCCATTTTGCTTTGCACCTTGCGATGTTAGCAAAGGCAGCGGGCGGTGTGGATGCTTTTGTTGTTGCAACGGAAATGCCGGGCATTTCGGCTCTAACATGGGGGTTTGATGACTTTCCGTTTGCATACTTCATGGCCTATATCGCCGAGGAAGCGCGCAAGATCATGGGGCCGGATGTCAAAATAGGCTATGCCGCCGACTGGTCCGAGTTTCACAGCTACCGGCCGGGTGATGGCAGCGGCGATGTGTTCTTTCATTTGGACAAGCTTTGGGCCAATGAAAACATAGACTTTATCGGCATTGATAACTACTTGCCGCTGACTGATTGGCGCGATCATGAAAACCATGAGGACCACGGGCAGGGGGCGCAATCAATCCATGATCTGGACTATCTGAAAGCTGGCATCGAGGGCCGGGAGTATTTCGATTTTTACTATGCCTCTGATGAGGACCGGACCAACCAGAACCGCACCTTGATTGCAGATCAGGACCATGGTGAGCACTGGGTGTTTCGTCAAAAGGATATTCGGAGCTGGTGGGAAAACCCGCACCACAACCGGCCGGGCGGGGTGCGTTCAAATACCTCAACTAACTGGGTGCCAAAATCAAAGCCTATCTGGTTTACAGAGTTTGGCTGCCCCGCGATCGACAAAGGCACCAATCAACCAAACGTGTTTTATGATCCCAAATCCTCAGAAAGTCAGGTGCCCTATTTTTCCTCCGGGGTGCGTGACGACCTGATACAGCGGCGTTACCTTCGCGCCATGCTGGAATACTGGGCTGTAGAGGCTGGCAACAATCCAGTTAGCCCGGTTTATGGTGGGCCAATGGTGGACCCCGTGAACATGTTTGCATGGGCTTGGGATGTGCGGCCGTTTCCATCGTTTCCGGTGGAATCCGATACCTGGGCGGATTGGGGCAACTTCACCACCGGGCATTGGCTTTCCGGCCGTGTGGGTGGTGTCTCCGCAGATGGCATTGCCCGGCTCTTAATGGAGCGGGCGGGCCTGCGTGAAGGCATAGACTTTGAAACGGCCGGGGCAGATGGGGTTGCCGATGGTTTCCTCATCTCTTCTATCACCAGTGCCCGCAGCGTCTTGGAAACCCTTGGGGCTGCCTTCTTCTTTGATGCGGTGGAATCTGGTGGCCGGGTGGCGTTTCGCCCGCGTCGTTCCCGCTATCCCTTAGCTGAGATTGAAGCAGAGCAACTGGTTGATCAGGGTAAGGACAAAGAGCGGGTTTCCATAACGCGAGCGCAAGAAACTGAGCTGCCTGCAGTGGTGCGGGTAACGGCCTATGACAGCTCAAAAGATTTTAACACAGCAACTGCAGAGGCGCTGAAAGGCGCTGTTTCAACTGAAAGGGTTGTGACTTCTGATCTGCCTGTCGTGACCAACTATGAACGCCTGCAGGGCATGGCTGAAAGTCTGTTGCAGGAGGCGTGGGCGTCACGGGAGCGCTTAAGCTATGTGCTGCCTCCAACGGATCTGCACATAGAACCGGGTGATTATCTTAAACTGACCGTTTCCGGCCGTGTGTTTGCGGTGCGGGTGCTTTCCGTCAAGGATGGAGACGCCCGCATGATTGAAGCGGTGACTTATGATGCACCGGTGTATGAAGCCACCAAGGGAGCAACACGGGCCTTTGTCTCAAAAGGGCAGGTGCTGCAGGCGGCCGCACTAGGGGTGTTTATTGACGGGCCGCTTTTGCGTGATCAGGACACGCCATGGCCTGTATCTTATAAACATCTCCGAGCCCAAGCGACCGTACTAGATCTCTTCTTATCCAGCCCGGTGACAAGTGGCTATGAGCTGCGGGCCGCCCTTAATCAGCAAGGTGTGCTTGGGGAGCTGCAGGCACCCTTACCTGCAGGGTCGCTGCACCGCTGGGACAAAGGCAACCGGGTAGAGGTCAAGCTCTACAACGGGGCGCTGGCTTCTCTTGAAGAGGATCTGGTTTTCTCTGGTGGCAATGCCATGCTGATTGAAGGGGCAGGCGGTGAATGGGAGCTGTTGCAGTTTGCCAATGCTGAGCTAACCGGCACGCGCACCTATACCTTAAGCAAATTGTTACGCGGGCAGCGGGGCAGTGAGCCGGGCATGGGTGCACCTGCAGGGGCGCGTGTGGTGGTGCTGGATGGCGGCATGACACAAAACGGGCTTTCTCGTTCTGAGTTGGGTTTGCCGCTTAACTGGCAAGCAGGCCGGGCCGGGGCTGGTGTGGGATCGCAGGATTACACCAGTTACCAGAAGACCTTCACCGGCCGTGGCGAGCGGCCGCTTTCGCCCGTGCACTTATCCGCCAGCGCTGCCAGTGATGGCAGCATTGCAATAAGCTGGATAAGGCGCACACGAACGGGCGGGGATAGCTGGGAGGTGGCAGAGGTGCCTCTTGGGGAGGCTGTAGAAAGCTACAGTGTTGAGATCCGGGAAGGGGGCGTTTTAAAGCGCTCCCTTTCTGCTTCCAAAGGGTCTGTTTCCTACACGGCCGCCATGCAGGCGGAAGACTTTGGCGGGCCTGCATCCAGCTTTGACGTGTGGGTCTATCAACTATCTGAAGTCTATGGGCGCGGCGTTCCTGCTGTTGCTCACTTCGAGACGTAAAGGGGGAACTTATGAGCACAACGGCACACTTGAACCTGCCGATGATTGCAGCTGCGCAATCGCAAAAGCATGTGACCCACAATGAGGCGTTAGCCTTGCTTGATGTGGTGGTGCAGCTCTCAGTCATCTCAAACAGCGTCACCAATCCGCCTGCAGATCCTGATGAGGGAGCGCGTTACATCGTACCTGCCGGGGCGACTGGTGCTTTTGCCGGTCATGAAACCCAGATCGTGGCCTTTAGCGCCGGGGCATGGGCGTTTATTGAGCCGGGCACCGGGTGGGTTGCCTGGATTGAAAGCGTGGAAAGCATGCAGGTTTTTTCTGGTGGGGCATGGGGCAGCTTTTCCTCTGTGGCCGGGCTGGGCACAGATCCGGGCACGGGCGGCCTTGCCTTCCAGCAAGAGAAAACTGTTTTAAGTGAAACGGACAGTAAGGCACAAAGCCAGTTTGTAACCGTAGATGAAGAGCTAAGCCTTGCAGGGAGCAGCGTTGATAGCTCGGTTTTAATCCCAAATCGGGCAATCGTGTTCTGCGTATCTACCCGCACGGTGGAGGCTGTGACAGGGGCGGCCTCATATGACTGCGGGCTTGCCGGTGAGCAATCCAAGTTCGGCGGATCGCTGGGGGCGGCCGTTGGCTCAAACAATGCCGGAGTGATTGGACCTACTGCGTTTTATGGGGATACAGCCGTGCGGCTGAAAGCCAATGGCGGCGACTTCACCGGGGGCAAGGTACGCATTGCCCTGCATTACTTCCTGCCGGTTGTTCCGCAAAGCTAGGAGGGGCGTTATGTCTCATGATATGGAGCTGTTTTTTGAGAACAAGGAAATTCTATTTATTGTGTGTCAGGGACACAAAAATCTAGGTGACTTAGGCTTAATGCATGAGTTTTCTCAGTTGGCCTTAATCTATTTGGTTGGCTCATTTGTTGATACTGAGTATTGGCCGCAGGGCTTAGATATCAATGTGCAACATTGGTACTTGTCTGTTGAGACAGATGGGGTCCGGTATCTTTGCAGAGATGCAGGAGAAGATGGGCTAAATGAACCTGTTACCGGGTTTTGTGTGACTGATGAAATCAGAGCCTTTGTTCGGCAAACTCCAGCATACATTAAAGCTCAACGTTTGAAAGAGGCAGATGCTTTGAAAGCTGAAGAAGCAAAGCAGAGCTAGCCTAAAGCATCATGTTAATTTTTCGCGCCGCAATTGCGGCTTTTTTTATACCTGCACGGGGGCCTTAGGCTCCCGTTTTTTATTAGGGGCAGAGCATGAAAGATACGTTCCGACTGATTATTGTAGACCTGCTTGGGACTGAGGGCGGGTTTGCAAACCGGTCTCGCAAAGCAGATCCGGGCGGCCCAACAAATCTTGGCGTCACTCAAAGAACTTTGTCGGCTTGGCGCGGACGTGCCGTGAGTGTGGAAGAAGTGAAGCGCCTGAGCCGTGAAGAGGCAATTGATATCTACCGGGCGCAATACTGGGATGCTGTGAAAGGCGATAAGCTGCCGCGTGGGTTGGACTATGCCGTTTTTGATTGTGCTGTAAACTCCGGCCCGGCGCGGGCTGTGAAGATCCTGCAGAAGATCCTCAAAGTCAAAGTAGACGGTGTGTTGGGTGTGCTCACTTTAGCGGCTGTGAAGGCGCATTCTACCACGGCTTTAATCAATCTGTTTTCTGCAGCTCGCCTGAAATTTATGAAGCGGCTGAAAAACTGGCCCTACAATAAAACCGGCTGGTCGCGACGTGTTCGCCATGTACAGGAGCGATCCTTAGAGCTGGTCAACAATGCGATTATCAAGCGTGCTCCTACTCCAGATCTGGAACCTCATGAAAATGAGGAAGGCTCAAAGGCGGTTGATGAGGAAACCAGCGCACTCAGCGCATGGCTTAGCCCGGACGGGATCACCAAGGGCGCGATGGCTGCTTCTGGGTTCTCCGGCATTCTGGCGGGCTCCGGGCCGGTGCAGTGGGGCTTTGCAATTGCTCTTGTGATCAGCGTGGGTGTTGCTGGTTATTTGCTGATCAATAAAGAGCGGGCAGCCTGATATGGGGGCGGTTCTTTCCTTCCTGATGAGAACGAAGACAGGGCGGGCGCTGGCGGCGGCCCTTCTTCTTTGTGCACTTGCGGCCATTGCCTGGCACCAGATCCGGCAGGGGGCGTTTATCGAGGCAGAGCATCAAGCTTTGCAAGGGACTGTGAAAGCGGAACAGCAAAGGACGCAGGACGATGCCTATTTGCAAGGTCTTGAAGATTACCGCTTGTGTCTTGAGTACTTTGATGATTCCGGGTTGCGAAACGTTGCAGAGTGCGAGCAGTTGCAGTGGGTTCACAAAGAATAACTTAAGCCCTGCCGGGTTCGTGGCGCTTGTGAAAACGGATCGGGCAGGGGCGGATAGAGTTGCAGCAAATGACAGGAACGGACAGAGGCGGAACTGCTGGAAATGACGGATACTATCTTGGAGATTTTCTACCGTCTTCCGTTCTGGAAAACGGCCGTCATTGTTGCTTTTGCGATGGTGGGGACTTTGATGCATAAAGAGGCGGGTTTTTGGCAAAGAGTGCTGACATTTTCTTGCGGAGTGTTGGCGGCCGCAGTTTTCACAGATCCGCTGTTGCAGCTCATAGGGCTGCAGGCTGAGCTTGATGATCCAACAGCCGGAGTGCTGGCGTTAAGCGGCCGTAACATTGCAGCGTTTGTGCTGGTGGCTTCAAGAGATCCGGTGAAGGCTGCTAAAGAGATCTTGGGCATTATTCGGGGCTCTGGGAAATAGAGAGTTCCTTTTAAGTCCTGCAAATCCACCTAGGATAATTTGACAATTAATAAGCCCCTCTGCGCTGGACGCAGAGGGGCCTTTTTGATTCACATAGAAGGCTGGAGGTTCAAAACCTTCTCAAGAAATGCGCCAGGACGATTTGAACCGCTAAGATCCGGGGGACAAAATGCAGGAAAAACGTAATTTGAATAATGGTCTGGTGATTGTTTCGCGCTGGCAGTTGCTCTTGTCGTGGATGCAGCGGTTTTTTTTGGTTGGTTCCGGCGTTTGTGTCCGCATGTGCGGTTATTGCTGCAGGCTGGTATATGCTGCAAGCCGTGGTGAGCTGGAACACGTTGGCTGCCATCGTATGGCTTTGGTGTGGGGTTGTGGCTTTCGCTTACGCTAGATACTGCATTTGCCGAATTGCTGGATATCGTGGAGAATTAGCAGATTAGTAGCAAACGCAGGCCCCGAGACGTGACGATGGTATCTAGGTGCAGCATGCTGTTTTCGACCATTTGCGGACGTTCGCACTACCTTTGAACATCCTAAGTTAGGGCTCGCCTTCAACTTCTAGTCGATACCATCGGACTTCCTGGTGAAGGCAGCAAGCAGCACTTTGTAGATGCGCAAGAAACGGCTTACGGGACAAACTGTGAATTCGCTGCGTTTGCCCCGATGCCCGCTTTCACGAAACCTATTCGGCTACATCTTAACGACTCCGGCTACATCTCGTCCAGAGACGGCAGTAGCGGCAGGGTATACGTTGTTCACCAGTAACAGCTCAAACGAAAGGGCCAAGCTGATGAACAACTTATTGACTATTATCGCTGCCGGAGGAATTCTTATGACTAACACAATCGCTTTCGCGGATGAAACGAATGCTCTTCGCTATTCCGCTGATGACATGATCGCGTCACTCGAAGATAACGACCCATCAAAGCATGAAGAACTGATCATAGAAGACGGACGCCTCAGAGTCGTTGGAGACGGCGAAGGCATCGGATGGTTTTCCGATAGCCAGGGACCGCTTCTTTATAGTGATGTGACCGGAGATTTCATGATCGAAACAGAGGTTTCTATGCACCGCAAAGATGGCGAAGAAGGTCTGCCAGAAGGTAATTTCTCTTCTGCTGGTTTGCTTGTTCGTGCGCCGGGCGGCACGCAGGGCAATGAAAACTGGCTCATGTTCAATATCGGGTTTCAGAACCGTTTTTACGGTCGTGAACTGAAGGTTACGCGGCCGATGAATATTCCAAAAGAAGAAAACCCAATGTACGATTTTGGGATGCATTCACTTTCCACTCTGTATTTGCTGCCAGAAGAAAACACCGGCCCGATGAAACTGCGTGTTGCTCGGATCGATAATGAGCTTCGCGCATATTACTTTACTGATGGCCTATGGCATGAACAGGTGCTGCAGCAGGGTATGGAAGTTTTTGGCAACGGGATAAATGAACCAGTCAGTGAATTTGGCAATGGTCACTTTCGCCCCAATGGAATGAACCTTCCGGAAACTGTTCAGGCCGGTATTCTGGTCAATGCCGGCATTGACGGGACCAGCTTGGCTCCAAAACGCGATGGCTATGCTTTGTTCTCTTATGTTGAGATCGCTCCGATTTCGACATTTGAAGAAGCGTTGAACTAAGTCCCGCGAAAAGTAATAGTGTAGTGCCATATGACAAATCATACCGAAATCCAGCATGTCGCCACAATCTCCGAATTGCATCGCAATCTGGAATTGGCAAAGCCGCTGCATCCGCTTGTCAGCCTGATCCGGCTAGATGATCTGGACTTTAGCAAATACGTGGAACTGGTTCGATTTTCATATGGATTCTACACGGTCTCTCTGAAGCGTGGGATTCAAAACAAAGTGCATTACGGGCACCGCAGCTACGACTTTGACGAGGGCGTTCTTGCTCTCGTTAAGCCGCATCAGGTGATGGCGATGCAGGCTCATCCTGATGACGACATAACCGGCTGGATGCTTGCTTTTCATCCCGACTTTTTATCGGGATATCCGCTGTCGGAAAAGATCCGTAAGTATGGTTTCTTTTCATATGAGGTGGATGAAGCACTGCACCTATCTGATCGTGAAGAACAACTGCTGCTGACCCTCATGCAGCAACTCTATCAAGAGTATTCAGATCGGATCGATGCCTTTAGCCAGGATGTCATGATCTCGCAGCTCGACCTGCTGCTTAGTCATGTTAACCGTTTCTACAATCGACAGTTCCTGACCCGGAAAAAGAGTAATGCCAACATACTGTCGAAGTTGGATGCCTTTCTGGAAGATTATTTCGACAGCGGCAGAGCATATTCAGACGGTTTCCCATCCGTAGTTCAATTGGCGAAATACCTGTCGGTCTCGACAAGCTACCTTAATGATATGCTCACGTCGCTTACCGGTTCATCAGCTCGCGATTACATCCAACGATTGGTAGTAAGGAAAGCCAAACTTAGCCTGTCTTTGACAGTCAAGTCCGTCAGCGAAATCGGATATGCGCTGGGTTTCCAGCACTCGCAATCATTCAGCAAGTTTTTCAAAAAACACACCAACTTGTCCCCAAGCGAATATCGGAAATCAGTTCACTAAAACCAAACCTTCCTCCGCCTGGAGGTCACGGATCTTAACCTTAATTCGAAAAGTTGCCATTGGCTCAAGCCGCAGCATTAGGTATTTTGGGCTCTTTGCAGACTACCCAAGCGGTCACAACAGCCTATGATAGGCCGACCCAATAAGATCTTCAGAATTTCCTTTATACAAACAGCATCAACCCCCTGGCGGAAACACGTAAAGGTCCGCAGCTGGCCCGAATTTCTAGCCATTCCTGACGCGTAGCGTGACCATTGCTGCCATTGGCCTGCTCACGGAACAGCCACAGCTGATGTGAAACGTCAACCTAAAGTAGATCTTACTCAGGTTATCGCAGAGGGCGTTTATGTGCTTGTAGCGAATTGAGATCATCACGATTATGGGCTCAGTTTACTTGAGACTGTAAATCAGGATAATCTCAATCCGATAAAGCTAATCGTTTTGTTTGATAAAACTACAAGACGCGTCCGCATCGAGTTCTCTAGCAAGTGCACACAACCAGTTTACCTGGCAATTTCGATCCTCTCTATAGTCATCGCCTGTATTTACTCCAGTGTCACTAATGATAAATCCATTGGAGGTAAATGAGCCTTGCAAATCCTCAAAAGCATAACTGACACGGGCCAATGTACTTGAAAGGGAGGCAATAGAATTCCCATTCACTGAGCTAATTAGCTTTGTATACCCACTGTCATTGAACAAGGGCTCCATCGCCTTTCTTAGCTCGTAAGCGAAGGTTGCCTCATCTGTTAAGTATGTCCAGTGACAAACACCATTAGGTTCGAGCGATTGAAAATCTGCGTGCAATGACTTCCAAGTCCCATAAAGAAACTCCTCAAGAATGAAGTGACAATCTTTACTTGGATTTTCTGCATCGTGCTGAGCACACACGAAAGGATTAATTCGGGTATGATTTGTTGGATAAAAATTAACAAGTTGATCCCGGAAGTCTCGCTCTAGTGTGTTGTAATCTTGGATCTGATCACGCATCTCATAAAAGCAACTTAAAGGGGTGTTTCCTTGATCAATACAGGTCTTGATAACTAATGCAGGCTTGGGGATCAGGAAAGCTGCTTTAAAGTTACCAGCTCCAAGAAAGGAGCTTGGATTGATGAAATAAGATTGCTCGTATGCTTCGAGCTCAGATAGATGATCATAATGCGCAGCATTTTGCGCGGAGACCAAACTTGAATCTATGCAAGACATCACTGTTACAAGGGCAAATAGCGTTGTTTTTTTCATTCTTCTTCTCTGTTTTCACAACTACATATGAAGAAGACGCTATCCACTTAAATGAGTGAGTAAACTGGTTTTGTCTTGATTAATGATCGATGAAGGAAAAGTGCCTCGTATGGATTGACCTCTCACATGTGAGTGGCCTCTTCCCTTATCCTCGCCACTGCCCTTCTCCCTGAACGGTTTGATAAACTGTCATCATAATTTCCATGCCACGCCTCTAATATAGTTGGCTTCTTCAAATCTTCTTGCTTCATTGGTACAGCCATCAAAGTCATTCAACCGCTGTGTTGCTATGCTGGAGATTTGCGGGCGTTGATCGGAGTACAGAGCCTCCCGGGTGCCCTCTGTGTCAGGGAAGTTGTCCGCGTCTCCATTTTTGTCTATTTAGTACGAGGGCGAGGTAGGATGAATACGTGGGATACTCACCGGCACGAAAAGAGGCAGTGCCTATGTGTTTGTCGCTAACAGTTCGCCCTGCTGGACACTTTCATTGACTGTATACTCATATCTCCCAAACGCAGGTCGAGTTTGCTTGACTTGAACAGTTGAAGTGTAATCTGCTTTACTTATCAATCTTTCATAATCAGAGACACTTTTGGGGCATTTATCGCCGAGGTAAACCTCTTTCAAAATCATAGTGCTATCAAGTTTATGGAACCAAAAATTGCCGCGTTCTTTGCATGACGATTTAGGCACAATCATCCGCATTTCTTTCTCGTGTTTCCAATCAATAAATTTAGTGTGCAATAATTTATCCATAACATCATATTGGTTCTTTTTAAGATCTAGTTCATCGAGAGATACTTCTGTTTTGGTATATCTAATTGGTGTAACAATCGCGTCTGCGCCTTGGAAGTTGGGAACGTCAAAACCTAGACATACGCCTTTGCCTCTGTTTGCGTAATAACCCCACATTAAACGTTGTTCCCCATCGAAGCCTTATGGACAGATCGGTTAATTTGAATAAGGGAGTGTTTTGGCTCATGATCATGAGATTAGGAGTGAACAATGGGGCACAACACACGGACCGCCAGCGCTGCAGCTGAGAA
>NZ_LMCH01000030.1:0-10768 GCF_001623095.1 Pseudovibrio sp. Ad5
TTCTCAGCTGCAGCGCTGGCGGTCCGTGTGTTGTGCCCCATTGTTCACTCCTAATCTCATGATCATGAGCCAAAACACTCCCTTATTCAAATTAACCGATCTGTCCATAAGGCTTCGATGGGGAACAGCTTTTCGCGCTCAATCTCATACATTTGCTTACATAGTGCTGGCACAGAACGGCAAGCAGATAGTTTCTGACCTATGACGGTTTGGATGGTGTTTTACACAGGTCCTAAAAGAAAGCCCAAAGGTCGTCACAAGCTGTCAGGCCGTCAGAAACAGCGGCAAACGGGGACGTTTTACAACTTCAAAATTCGTATGTGTGGTGGCTCTTGTCACAAGCCGTCAGCGGGAGAGGTATGTCTATGCCGAACATAACGAAGCGAACGGTGGATGCGGCAAGGTCAGCAAGCAGAAAACATTTCCTCTGGGATAGCAAGCTCAAAGGGTTTGGTCTTCAAGTGACGCCAAGCGGTGCAAAAACATTCATTGTGCAATATCGCACGCATGAAGGCCGCTCCCGTCGTATGAGCCATGGGAAATATAGCGAATTGACACCTGATCAAGCCAGAGATCTGGCGACCAACGTTCTGGCGAAGGTCCATAACGGTGATGATCCCTTGTTAATGCGGGAAAGCAAACGATCTGCTCCCACAGTGAATGTTCTTCTTGATACTTACATGAGCAAACATGTGCAGGTTCATAATAAGCCCAAGACAATGAAAGACATTGAACGTCTCCTAAAGCGGTGTGTTCATTCACGACTGGGGCAAATGAAACTCAACTCTGTCAGGCGGCAGGATATTGTAAAGCTGCACCACTCGTTGAGAGCAACACCTCGTCAAGCCAATCAGATTCTGGCGGTGTTATCTAAGGTGTTCAATCTGGCTGAAGTATGGGGACTACGGCCAGAGCACACTAATCCGGTTCGGTTGGTCAAGCGTTATAAAGAAAACGGGCGTGATCGTTTCCTGTCAGAGGAAGAGTTGCAAAGATTGGGGCGGACCCTTGAACTCGCGACACATTAAGGGCTTCCCTGGATCATAAAAGCTGGGAAGGGCACAGCCAAGCACTTGCCCAAAGATATTGCAAAGCGGAAGACACCTATAAAACCGAGAGCTCTTTATTGCTTACGTCTGCTCCTTTACATCGGTGCACGCTTGAGTGAGATCACAACCCTGAAATGGAAGCATATTGATTTTGAGTTGGGCACGATTGCACTGCCTTCAAGAAAGGGGGATGAGCGTAAACCTCATCCGGTAAGTACCAATGTGATCGAAATCCTCTCTGATATTCCAAGAGTGGATGTTTCACCATATGTTTTGCCCGGCTGTAAAGATCCGACACGCCCCATTTCGATTGAAGTAATTGAGAATGCATGGCAGCGCATCCGCGTCCATGCCAACATTCCTGATGTACGTATTCACGATCTGCGCCACACGGTTGGCACCTTCGCAGCCCAAGCAGGCAGCAACGCCTTCCTCATCAGCCACCTTCTACGCCACCGCAACGTGACCATCACCAATCGCTATGTGAACCATGATGCCCATCCAATCCGGGTACTGTCAGAGACGATTGGTGAACGGATTGAGGCTGGATTGGAAGGACGAGAATGAGAACTCCGCTACAGGCATTTGGAGGTATTTATTTGGATAATTGCGAGCACCACATGAAGCTTTTGACCAAAAGCAGACTTTCGAGCAGCTGCGAGCTATCTTAGTGTGGGTGCGCCTTCAACTTCAAGTCGATACTAGCTGGACTTCTGATGTAGTTAGTAAGCAACTCTTTGTAGAGGTGTAAGAAATGTCTCCATGGACGAAGTTATCATCAACGCCAAGTGAACAGAACAGCTATTTAAGCAAGAGTAAGCTCTACTGCAAAATGCAAGGACTGCCAGTAATGCAGCTGAGACGTGGGGCAAAGGCATTCGGCGCAGATCATTTGGAAATAAGCTAACCCACAGCCTGTCATGGCCATGAGTACCGATGAGAAAATACAATTGTCATTTAACAATCTTTGCGATGCTGATGATCGATAAGGGAGGGTAAAGACTAAGTCGCTTTGCGGCTTGCATGTTTACGAGTACTGAAAATCGTTCGAGAGCCCTGATTGATAGTGCTCCAGGTGACTTTGCTTTGAATAAAATTTCGTAGGCCTGAGAAGCTGCTAATTTGCCTACGTTTTTGTAACTGTTAGAAACAGACATAAGGGCCAGGCCATCGCGAACCATTTGTTCATATGCACTAAAAACCGGCAGGTTCTCTGATATTGCAGCTTCTGTGTAACTTTGCCGGTTTTCGAGATTAAAAGAGCTGGATCCAACATACAACGCGTCTGCGCCCAGGGCTTTAGCCTCTGCAATCTTGAGCGGAATTTCTGCTGGATCTGCCCGTTCGTCCGCGCCAAGACTATATTCAAGAGAAATGACCTCAAAACCCAGTTGGTCTGAAAGTGCTGCCAACTTTTGAGTGTTCTGGTGAGAGTTAACTGCGTTCGGCTCGTTAATAACCGCGAGATGCTTTATGGGTTGGTACTCAAAAATGTGTTTGAGCTGTACAGTCTCATTCACACGATTATGCACGCCAGTTACCAAGGGCCGCCCTGAGGTTTCATGGTCTACGATAATGCCTGCACGAACCGGATCTGCGACAATCATAAAAAGGGATGGGATGTCACCCAAACCTGAGCCTATACCGTAATCTGCAATCGTGCCAATGAGAGAACGCGTGACTGAAGTCCCCCAGGTGACAACAAGATCGGGTCTCTCTTTGAGGAGAAGTTGCTTCACTTCCGGCAATAGGCTTTTGTCTTTCGCCACATCAGTGACGATCACGTTCACAGGAAGCTTCCTGCTTTTGAAGTAATGAGTGAAGCTTTTACAAGCCTCTTCACAGCCACGCCAAACAACCATGTGCACCTGATAAGCGTCCGAGTCGTCCTCTCTGGCTCTTGTTGCCCCTGCCATTAAAACAAGGGCAACTATGATGAACATCACTTTAGGCATGAGCTTGCACCTCCTGCTTTGAGGAGCGTGAAACCAGAAGCATTATGAGTCCCGAGCCAATAATCGCAGCACCGAGAAGTGCGGCAACAGTGGTATACTCTTGCTTTACAAGCAGTGCTGCTACGATAAGTGGACCAGCAGCGCTGCCGACACGCTCAAACATACGAAGATAACTCAGCGCACCAGTTCTGCTAATTTGTTGCTCCTTCTCGACTGCTTCCATGACCGCAACCATGATGGGAGCCTTGATGAAGGCATGAGCGAGGCCTACCAACGCGACCACTATAAACACAGCGATAATGTTCGTGTTTTGGTATAGAGCCATCAGAGCCACTCCTGACGCAATTGTTGCATAAGTGATCACGGAAAGATTTTTTCCAAGCTGATCAGAGAGACGAGAGGCCAGTGGGCTGATTGGTATAATAATCAAGGAATAGGCCATCATAATCCGACCAATCTCAGATTGACTGGCATCCAGGCTGGCCAGATAGATTGGAACAAAGAAATAGAGGAAACCTGTGAGGACGATCTTGGTCGGAATTGCGCAAAACATCAGGATTGCCACGAACTGCGTGTTTCCTATGAGCGTTATCAAAGACTTACCTGCTTTTGATGTTGTTGAGACGGTATCCGACTTGAAGCTTGGTAACTCGTTTTGCAGCATTCGCCAACCCAGAATACCTGCAAGGACCATAAGACTGATAGCGATTACGAAAACTGGCTTATAACCAACCCAATCAGCCAAAATTGCACCAATTGCCGTTCCACACATAGTGGCTGTCATGGTAACACCAACATAGGTTGCCATTGCCTTTGCACGGCTCCCTTCGTCTGCAACAGCAGCAATATAACTCTGGCAACTGATTGTAATAATCCCGTAACCGATTGCAGTAATCGAACGAGCAATAACAATGTCAGTTGCGTCTTGGGCTAAAATACAGAAAATGTAACCACCGATTGCAGGTACCAAACCAGCGAGGTAAAGCTTTTTGTTGCTGAAACGTTCGATAAGCTGTCCTGAAAACGGTGAGATGATAGCGACGACCAGCATGAAGGCTGAAATCGGCAGGCCCGTCATGATGTCTTTTTCGAACCAATCGTTTTCATCGTAATACTCCATGGAGAAAAACGGTAGAAACGACTTTTGAAGCTCATCAGCTAAGCAAAATACAAAAAGTGGTATCCGTGCATCTGCAATAGACGCCTTGTTACCTTCTTCGACACGAAACAACTTGTATTTCTTAGCGAAAGTACGCAACTCTTCGCGTGATATATTTTTTGCCTGCTGCAGCTGCTCAAGCGTTTTGCGGATTTTGGCGTTTTGCCGGTTCATCGCTGCAATGAACCGGCCGGCCCAATCTTTGCGGTCAGAGCCAAGATATGTGCCCAAATGCCCTCCAGCACACTTTACGATGGCTGATTCAACAAGACGTAGTGGCACTGTTATGGTTGAACTGACGCAAACAATCACGACTTCAACCGCAATCAGACATGCCGCCAAGAGAAGAACAAATGTATCAAGAAAGATACTGGTGAGCTGACTGTTGACGTACTCCTCATCCAAAGTGGTTTGCACTTGAACAACAGGAGCACCATTCACAACTACATCCGTTAATACCGTCTGTTTCCTGTTGTCAGAACCAAAAATGAAAACTCCTAATTTCGAGAGGGAGTCGTAGGTTTGCTGAGCAAGTAAAATGGCATTGCTCTCGGTACTCTCACGCTCCAGGGGGAGTGTCTCACTCTTTCCCAAATGCACCGAAGAGTTAGCAGCAACAATAGAAATTCCACTTATTTCCTTGTGTTCTGCAGTTAGATCAGTGAGGTACTTTTTAACTCCTCTGATTTCAGAGTACGGAATACCAATCTCGCTAGCATATTCCAGATTTTGCTTGACGGTTTCGCTAACGCTCCGTGCCTTTGCAAGCAAGAATGGGTTTAGGCCAGAGTTAAACTCCGCCAGAGTAACAACAACACTTAGAAATGCTGCCACCGACATAGCAACTGACATAGTCAGCAAAAAGTGCCTTGAGAATCTTGAGAATATCGTCACGTCAACTTTCCTCAAGACTATCGCTCAGTTTGGTGACTGCGCTGACACTAGACATTTTCGAAAGGTCAAGTAGTGCTGTTTCTTGCATTCTCTTGCCCTTCGATATCTGTTTTTGCAGCTCATCAGATCCCTTGGGATCAAGAGTTCCCAAATCCGCTTTACCAGACTTCCTGAAGTAAGACTTTCGAACATGTAATTGGAACAAGGAGAAAAGGCCTATCGAGATTGCAACGAGTGCAAAAATACCCAGATACATAAGTGTGAGACGAGACCATGTGTCTCTCACTTTTGCTGATAGTTCCTTAGTATGCTCTGAGATTAAAATAGTTCCCATAATGGAGTTTGAAGAGTCGCGCAGTATGCGGCCAGCGTACAGATACTCCCCACTTTCACGTGTTATGGTCTTATCATCACTCGTTAGAACGCCGGGCAGAACCTCATTCATATCTTCTTGCAAGACATTGCGATCTCCGGAATGAGCCAGGATCGTGCCCTGAAGATCTAAGAGAATAATTTGATGAATCTTTGGGTCGCGCAAGCGCTCGCGTTCGATCAAAGCGTCCAGATCGGATATTTCATGCATGCTCAGGCCGACAGCTTCCGCTCGCCGGATAACCACGTCAATAGCGCTCGCGGTGACTTGCAACCGAGATGATGTTGCCTCGACAACCAGTGTTCGAAACTTAAGCAAGCTTAAAGCACTTTGGAGCGCAAGCATCACTGCAATAACCGCAAGAGTCGAAACAACAACTCGCAATCTAATACCAGAAAGCATCTGAGTATCCATAAACTAAGGTCTCTAATCTTATCGTCACGTGTAATTTGAAACTGTGACGTTCACCGGATTATCTGGTTGGAAGGCGGGTCTGAGGCACAGCAGCTAACGGGCGTCGTCTTGGTTATGTGGAGCAGCTGTGGCACCAATCGGACAAGTACCACCTTAAGCTTCAGTTGGGTGACAAGTATTATATTTTCACATTACTTGATATTTCGATATTATTTGAATTTACAAAATACTAATAGAATTCTAATTTGAGAATATATCGCATTTTTGCAATTGATTCATTTGATAGAGTGGAGATAAATTAATATACGCATCATGTATACGTAATTTTTATTTAAATACATCCCATTGCTACTTAATGTCATTAAAATTAATCGCAGTATTATTGACATTTACTAACAGCGAATATAGATCTCTCAGTCCGAAATGCACACTATCGCAACCTCGAGTTAAACACAGAGATTAATTGTAACGCGGAATGCGGGCTCTCGTTACTTATCATCGCTCATTACATTCGGTTCGTTCCATTTCCATTTTGCGCTCTA
This sequence comes from Pseudovibrio sp. Ad5, assembly GCF_001623095.1. NCBI lineage: Bacteria > Pseudomonadati > Pseudomonadota > Alphaproteobacteria > Hyphomicrobiales > Stappiaceae > Pseudovibrio > Pseudovibrio sp. Ad5. Next base: position 6,387 of record NZ_LMCH01000030.1, read on the forward strand.
GTAAAACTACGGACTGTGAGTAAGCAACTCATTAGACCACCGCAACAAAAAGAAATTGAAGGCCCTATAGCTATAAGCTATGAGGCGGAGGAGGGTAATTGAGTACATTGACCATTCAGAGACTTGAGATCTTTCGGGCAATCTATGAGAATGGAAGTCTTACTCAGGCAGCGTCAGAGCTTAAACTTGCGCAACCTACCGTTAGTAAGCATATCAGTAATTTTCAACGGACATTGGGATTTGACCTCTTCGTCAACGAAAAGGGGCGCCTGCGACCAACCGTAGAAGCAGATGCGCTCTACCAAGAATGTAAGGATATGTTTGATCAGTTGGAGCATATTGATCAGTCTGTTCAGTCACTGCGTCGCGGAAGTGAGCAAATCCTCAGGGTGATGATTGTTGTACCTGGAGCACAACTGCGCCTCTTCAGTGATGCTATCCGGGCCGTGAGAGATCGATGGCCCGATATTAATTTGATTGTTTCTGTTGGAGGGCGGGATACTCAGATTTGGAAGCTGCGCAGAGGGGAAATTGACCTTGGAATAGGAACTCCTAAGCTGCCCCATCCAGATATTGAAAGTGTGGTTTTGACCACCTTGCGGATGGTGGGCATCATGCCAATTACGCATGAACTTGCAACTCAGAAGAAAGTTTCTGTCTCTGATTTTGGCAAGTACCCGAGCATTTTACCGTCAGAATCTACATTGTATGGTAAGCTCATTTTGAGAACCTTAGAGCATGTGGGTGTCGTTCCAGATACCAGGATCAGCGCGGATGCGCCCAGCCAACTGCCATTACTTGTAGATTCATTAGAATGCTTGAGCATTCTTGATATGATAACAGCCTTTCATCCACCTAAAGATGCCGCCATCAAAGTTTTACCGTTAGATGTATCCATGGACTACAACGTCTGCGTCAATCGGATCCAGGGCCGTGTTCTTACACCGCAAGCCGAGTTCTTAATTGAGAAACTGCGCGAAGGGTTATCACAAGAAAAGCATCGTATGGAGCGACAGCTTTAGGGTTGTAGCCGAATTTTGTGTGTGAACTCAGTTTGTTGAATGGAGAGGCGGCGCAAGATAAAGACGCCGCCTTTAAGATACTTATCACTCAGCACAAGGCTCTAGGCAGAGTGGGTCATCTTCTCTGCAATAACCGGGAACGCATTGTGGACCGCCATAGCCAGTCGGCGGATTAGAAATGCAGGCATAGTCTTGTGTATCGGTGGCTCCTGTACACTTTCCCTGCTCTAGACAGCTCTCAGTTGTATTTGTCTGGAACTGGAAAAGCACTCGATTGGTGGCATGTTTGTCTGGATTGCATGTAGCAATAAAGGTGTTTGTCACAGACTGTGATAGCGCCGTTTGGAAGTTCTCTGACAATGCAAAGCTCATTGACACCTGTTCACTGACCTTTCCACCAGCGCCAAGAACCTCAAAACTTTCCTCCATAGATTCTGTGACTGTGCTTATCCATTCTGCCGTCGTCGACCAGGTATTGGTGCGTGAGGTACCGATTGAAAGTTGTTCCGAAATCGAGCATCCTTGCCCCTGACAAGACTGGATTTTTGACCAGACCCCAAATGTACTGGTAGCAGATGGTGCTACGGCCATCCAATAACAACGCTTGGTTTCGTGGACCGGATTTGGCCCAAAGGTTTCATTGTTACATTCATAGATACTGTCTGCTGAATGCAAAAAGCGCCAATCAAATTGATTGTCAGTGCCATAACGCATGAGAACGACATCGCCGACTTGCGGAGTGCAGTTTTGTCCCTCGGTAGCGCACTCTGTGAGCGTGTTATCCTCTGACAGAGTATAGTACGCGCTGCTGCTGTACTGGCATACCTTGTCGGTGCCGTTGAGCGGGTTGTAGTTGAAGTAATCGTTGGTGCATGCCACTGTTTGCTCGCCATCACCGGACATCACGGTGTACATCCAGCTGTTGCTGCTGCCATATCGGATCCAGTGCATCTTACCTGTATCAGGCAGGTTGAACGTCGCCCCTTCCTTCGCAACTTCAATATAGCTACCCTCAGGTGCGACTTTCAGTAGGTTCGCTGTCGTATAGGCACACTTCTTGTTTTGACCATCCGACGGGTTGCCCCAGAAATTGTTGCAGGAAATTCTATCCAGACCCTGAGCGAGGATGTAGGTATAATTATCTCCCTCACCGTATCGCATGGTGATGACGCCGTCACTGTCGGGATAGCAGTGCTTGCCCTCATCGGCGCAGTTAACCCAACTTGTTTCTTCCGTTTGCTCCTCGCTTTGCTGAGTGGTATCGGCTTGCACGGGGGGCGCGATCAAGGCTTGGGCTACGAGCACAAAGCCTGCAGCAGTCAAGAGATTTCGTAGCAAAGGATAATCCTTTCAAGAAAACACACTAGATGTGAAATGGCTCAAGCTACGTCTTGCAAGCACGCAGCAGGGTACGCCGTTCCAGGTTTTTGAAGATCTGTTCAACTGAAGAGAGGGGGTTTCTTATTTAAAAAATTGGGATCTAAACATCGCTATCCTCAAGTAGAACCGCGACAAAAAGTAGATTGGCCTCACAACGGTAGCAACACAAATAATTTTAATGCTATATTGCTGTGGTCTATACGCTAATTAATCCAATTACGATTAGTTTTTATATAATTTTATTTGATTTGTACTTATGTGAGCACATTGCTGTTAAGATGTGATGATATAACAACTTACAGCATTACATAGTGAAGACGTAACCGTAAAATAACTAAGGAATAATTTGGGAGAAATGCCAAGGTAAACATGTAGAGGCTCCTTAGAACTATAATAGGACCACTCCAGCTAGCGAAGTCATTGGGTACTTCATCGATCCTTGACGACAAAGGGGTATCATCAAGCTGCTAACTGGCATTTCTCCCACATCAAAGTTAGTCACTCAGGCTGTTGCTCTTCTTACTCCTATTAAACTTAGCAATAACAGACCTGGAATCTGCGATTATCATTTTGATGCCATCAATGATTGAGTATTTGAAGGCGACTATGCTTACAACGCAAAAAAGTTATGAGAGACTTTGCTTTGGGCTATACATTAAAGTTTAAAAGCAAAGGTATTGGTTTTGAACTTAGCTCTCTAGAAAGAGTGCGAGCAAGGCCGACTGCCTTCTACTTAAACTGCTTGACTAGGTGCTGAGATCGGATGTTCAGGTTGCTGGAGACTTAAACTACATAACTTAAAACGCTCATCCAATTTGGAAGTGCTTATGTGTGCAACCAAGGAGGTGCCGCCGCACCACTGACAGTTGGACACAGTACATGCTTCAGTTAGCGCCCGCAGAGCTCCGTCTCGTACTCGCTTAAGGCAACCTGCTTTGCAGGCAGATCTACGCTTTCTCCACCTTACATTCTCCGACCGAAACGCCACTACTAACTCAACACTCGGAAAGGGGACTGATTTCAGACCAATTCGAGCCTTCTACGTGTAAGCCGTTTGCATAGCTTATGCAAAGATCACCATTCAACTCTTGCTAGAACCACTCGAATGTCTGCAGTTGGCCCTGGCTACAAGCATTTTGCTCGGCCATTCGTTCTAATTCGGAGCCTCCCTGCCAGAGCGATTGCTCAACTTCAGCGTTATCTCATCAAACATGTTTTTAAAGGCAGTAAATACAAGTTGGCTGGGCTCATGACAAACGCCTTTCGGAAGAAGCTGCCGCTGAGAATACGATTTACAATGACTGTTTTGTTGAACCCCAGCCTTACGCAGGAGCTTTTATGACTTTCGCAAAAATGGTATTTTTTGCCCTGCTTGGGATGAGGTAATCAAAATGCCAAGCCGTTTCAGCCGTGTTTCTTCTTTCTTGGCACTCATGACCCACCAGATAGAATCACGTTTATAGGAAGGTGCCAAACTCGTAAGGAAGCTCCAAGCAGAATGGTTAGCCTTGATTTGATCTTCATAGGCCTTTGTAAGCAGCACACTTCGATCCTTTGAGGTATAGCCTTGTGCATCTGATCTGTTGTTAAAGACTTCCATCCCGGCTGATTCCATCTTTCCCAGCCGTATGAGTGCATTGACCTTATTCACGTTTACAGCACTCCAAACACTTTGTGTTTTGCGCGGCGTAAAACGGATCTTATAGCTCTCTTCGTCAATGGTTTTTCGAATTCCGTCGATCCATCCAAAGCAAAGAGCGACATCGACCGAAGAGGACCACGTAAGGCTAGCTCGCCCCGAACTTTTCCTGAAATAGCCCACCCAAAGTTCACGAGCTTCAGGATGTTCTTTCGTAAGCGTCCGGCGAACCCGACCTGACGATTCTAGCTTTGCTGCTCTATCGTACGTGTAGTTTTATCTGCATGGACTTTGATGATGATAGAAAGCCAAGGACGGCGCTGGAGTGACGATGATGATTA
>NZ_LMCH01000031.1:0-8907 GCF_001623095.1 Pseudovibrio sp. Ad5
TCAAGAGCCCGCGTACCTCGTTTGTCAAGTCTATGCATTTACGCAAGCATGCCTTGCGACTGCTCAGGAGCGTACGCATTGCATGCGAGCGACGGCTTTTCATATGCACTGGGCTATACCAGCCGGAGCGCAGGACCTGCGCTATGCCGCGTGCATCATTCTTATCGGTCTTGTTACGCATAGCAGACAGAGCCGCATTCACTTGCCTTGCCTCCATACAGACAACGTCAAACCGTGTTGTTCTTTCAAACCGTAAAACAGAGGCTGGCTCATTGTTCCTGCTTCAAAGCCAATGCGGGTGATAAGCAACGACGTCTGAGCTAAGGTACTGGCGATAAAATCAACTTCGCAGGCAACCAAGCGTTCAAATATAATCTTGCCTTCGCCGTCAATCACACAGATCGAAACAGACCGTAAAGAAACATCTAAACCAGCATAGTATTCCATGGTGCTCTCCCATCCTCGCAGCAATATGCTGCGATCTTAACAGGAGCTGTCCTCTCATGAAGGACGAGCCCGATTACGCATGCTAATGGTTATGCTGCAACGTGCTAGGAATAACTAGAAGTTCTCAGAGTGAGTTGCCGCGACCTGTTGAATCCACCGCCAACTGCGGACATTCAAGAGGTTCTCCCTAGAGTTGAAGAAACATCCCGGCGTTCAGACAAACGAGCTTTGTCAAGAACCCCGCCTCACACCAGTTAAGGCGTGAGAACTGTGCGATTAGCTCATTACCGCGGTCATTTGCCTGAGGGTACGCATCTGCAGGTGCAAAATGACAATAATGTCCCCATTGGGGTCGTTTCAGGTAGGGGCAGAATAGTATGCTAAGTCGAGTGTCTCATCGTTTCAGCCAACCATATTCTCCTGTCAGCAAGATATGAGCCCATCCCAGCGGAGAAATGTGTGCCAGAAGCTCAGGTGGGCAATCCAGGCTATCCATTTTGGACCAACGACGTGATCGGGCAATTCTCTCTGGTGGGAATCCCTCACGCGCGTGTTAGTATCTAGGTCTCCTTAACTCACTTATATCTCTAGGACTTTTCTTCCAACGCTTCTCGCGATTGTTTACGCATCTTTTGCTGAGCTAAATTACGTATAAAGACGTATTTTCAAATTCATTGGTATAGTAGTATAGCAATGATGGGTTGCAGGGAGCAGCCAATCAAAATTAGGGAGGACGTCTTGTTTAAGAAGTCTACAATTTGTCTGGGCGTAGCGTTGTCTGTGGGGCTAGCATTCGGCGCGTCAGCTAAAACCATCATTAAACTTGGGCACGGAACCAACGAACAGTTCCACATGCACAGAGCGATCGAGCATTTCAAAGAGCTGATCGAAACAGGTTCCAAAAACGAACTTGAAGTGCAGATTTTCCCGAATTCTCAACTTGGTCCGGATCGTGAAATGATCGAGAGCGTTCAGACCGGCATTCTGCAAATGGCAGTCTCTCCTTCGGCAATCTTCGCGGGTTGGGATCCTGCGTTTGCTGTGATTGAGCTTCCTTATATGTACGCAAGTAAGCAAATTGCTCTGGATGTCATGAACGGTCCAGCAGGCAAGGATATGCTTAACCGCCTTGATAATCAGGGACTCGTTGGTCTGGGTTACCTCGAGTTGGGTATGCGCAACATTACAAACAATGTGCGCCCGATTGAAAAACCTGAAGACCTGAAGGGCGTTAAGCTGCGCACCATGCAGGTTCCGGCGCACGTGGACACATTTACCGCTCTTGGCGCAAATCCGACCCCGATGAACTTTGGCGAGGTGTACTCTGCACTGCAGCAAGGTGTGATTGATGGGCAGGAAAACCCAATTGCGATCATCGACTCCCAGCGTTTTTATGAGGTTCAAAGCAATCTGTCTCTGACCGGTCACGTGTTTACGGTGTATCTGCCAGTTATCAGCAAATCTGTCTTTGAAAGACTGCCAGAAGATCAGCAGCTTCTCATTCGTGATGCGATGAAAAAGACGGCGGCCTATCAGCAGGAACTGGTGAACGCAGAAGAGTCCGAACAGCTAAAGCGCATTGAAGCTTCTGGCGTTAAAGTGATGAACCTTTCCCCAGAACAACGTGCGACCTTCAGCGAAATGACCGAGGGTGTGCGTGCTCAGTACAGAGACACCATTGGTCCTGATGCATACGACGCATGGGTTGAAGCGGTTGCAAAGGTAACAGCTGAGTAAAACTCTGGTTGGAGTGCTTGTCTGAGCACTCCTCCGTCTTCCCCAAAAAATAAGTCCTCGCAGGAGGAGAAAATGTCTTACCTCAAATGGCTTAACGCCAATTTGGAGCGGGTTCTTATTGCCTCGCTTCTGGCTGGAATGGTATTGCTGATCTCCGCAAATGTGTTCATGCGCTACGTCATGAATGCCTCGCTCTCATGGGGCGAAGAGTTGACCTTGTGGATCTTCGTCTGGTTCATCTGGCTTTCGGTCAGCTATGCGTTTCACCGCAGAGACCATGTGCGCATCACAATCTTCAAAACCGCTCTCAGCGAGCGCAAGCAACTTTGGCTGGAACTGGCCGTAGATCTTGCTGTTCTTGCGTTCCTTTGCGTCCTTTCCGTTGAGTGCATCAAGTTGATCATGGAACCTTTTGTGGCTCATCAAAAGTCTGTCGTTCTCGGCTTCCCAATCCCCATTCTGTATGCCTCCGCCCCTGTTGGAGCTGTGCTGTCTTCCTTCCGCATTGCTCAGAACATCCTCAAAACCGTTCGCCAACTGGTTGCACCTCATAAAACCGGAGATCTGTCATGATTGCAGGTATCCTCTTTATCAGCCTGGTAATACTGCTGTTCTTCAGCATTCCTATCGGGATTTGCCTTGGCCTATCCTCCATGATCGTCATGGTGTTTGTAGATGGCACCCCACCGCTTGTGCTTCTGTCCCGGTCTGTCGTTACTGGTGCTGACTCATTCCCCTTGATTGCGGTGCCGCTGTTTATTCTGGCAGGAGATCTGATGCAGCATGGCGGCATGTCACGCCGCTTGGTGTCTTTCTCCAACGCCTTGATTGGGCATATCCGTGCCGGTCTTGCTTATGTGAATGTGCTGGCGTGCGTGTTCTTTGCTGCAATCTCTGGCTCTGCTCCGGCAACTGTTGCGGCGATCGGTTCCAACCTCATCCCAGAGATGGAAAAAGTCGGCTACAAACGCCCGTTCTCAGGCGCTTTGACAGCCTCTGCCGGTATGATTGGCGTGCTTATTCCTCCGAGCATTCCCTTCATCATCTACGGTGTGACTGCTGAAGTCTCCATCGGCAAGCTGTTCCTGGCTGGGATCATTCCTGGTGTTCTGTTTGCGCTCGTCTTCATGAGTACAGCACGTTACCTGCTGCGCAATGACGAGAAGATCGCCCAGTCCACCACGAAGTTTGAACCAGCCAACATCTGGGTCAGCTTTAAAGAAGCCATCTGGTCTTTGCTGGTTCCCGGCATCATTCTTGGTGGCATCTACAGTGGTGTGTTCACCCCGACAGAAGCTGGCGCGGTTGCGGTTGTTTATGCAACGTTTATTGGTCTGTTCCTTTACAAGGATATTGCCTTCAGGGACCTGTTCAACATACTTGCAGAAAGCGCAAAAACCAGTGGCACAATCCTGATCCTTGTTATCATGGCAACCGCCTTTGGTCGCCTGATCACCATCGCTCAGCTGCCTGCCGATCTGGCCCGCTCTCTAACCAGTTTCTCAGATAACCCGATTGTCATCCTGCTGCTGATCAACATCGTACTGCTGATCGTCGGCATGTTCATGGAAACTATTTCCTCGATCATCATCATGACCCCGATCCTGCTGCCGGTTGTGACAGCACTTGGTGTCGATCCGATCGTGTTTGGTGTGATCCTGACAGTTAATCTGGCGATCGGGTTCTGTACCCCTCCTCTTGGCGTCAACCTCTTTGTTGCCAGTGGTATTTCGGGCGTCTCTATCGAGAACCTCAGTAAAGCAATCTTGCCATTCTTTATCGGAATGCTGGTGCTGCTGCTGCTGGTCACTTATGTGCCCGCAATCTCTCTCACTCTTCCGTCGCTTTGGTAAATCAAGGAGTTATAACAATGTCCGAAGCACCCAAAGTCATTATCTCTGACTATGATTACGGTGACTACGAGGTCGAACGCAAGATCCTTGAAGCAGCTGGCGCCCGTGTGGTGGCTTTGCAGGCAAAGTGCGAAGAAGATCTTTTTGAAGAAGCCCGCGACTGCGCGGCAATCATGAACCAGTACGCAAAAGTTGGCGCACGCACCATCGAAAAGATGGAGCAGTGTAAGGTGATTGCCCGTTATGGTGTTGGTGTCGATATTGTTGATGTTGATGCGGCGACCGACAAGGGCATCCTCGTCACCAACGTGCAGGATTACTGCACTGAAGAAGTAGCGGACCATGCAATTTCGCTGTGGCTGACCCTTGTGCGCAAGTTGCAGGATTACAACAAGGCCACCCACTTTGGCATCTGGCGCTGGCAGTCAGGTCAGCCGGTTCATCGCCTGAGAGACCGCACCTTTGGTCTGGTATCCTTTGGCAAGATTGGTCAGGCCATCGCGCAGCGAGCAAAAGCCTTCGGGGTGGAGCTGATTGTCTATGATCCGTTCGTGGATGAGAAGATCGTGAAAGAACACGGCGGTCGTCTCGTCAACAAAGACGAGCTGCTGGCACAATCTGATTACATCTGCATGCAGGTGCCAATGACACAGCAAACCCGTCACTTCCTGTCGGATGCTGAGTTTGCTGCCATGAAACCGGGGGCCATCGTCATCAACACAGGCCGCGGTCCAACCATCGATAACAAAGCGCTCTACAAAGCATTGACCGAAGGAACGCTGGCAGGTGCTGGGCTGGATGATCCTGAAGAAGAGCCAGCCAAACGCGCGTCCTGGGACCCTGCCGACAATCCTCTGTTCACGCTGCCAAATGTGATCGTGACCCCACACGCAGCTTACTACTCAGAGGAATCCATTCGTCAGGCCCGCGAAACCGCCGCCCGTCAGGTCGCCTTGGTGCTGACCGGCAAGCCTGCCGAATACACCGTCAACCTAGAACGCCTTCAGGCCAAATAAAATCATAAGGAAGCTACAATGCTTAAAGTATTCAACGAGTTCGAGCGTCGCCCAGACCTGCTGGAAAAGTTTGACGAAGTCCTGAAATGCTACTCCGCAACCGCAGTGTTTGCAGATGTGCAGTACCGCACCGGCGTTATGGACAGCGGCATCAAACCTCCGTTCCGCGCAAAGGTCTGTGGTCAGGCGATCACCGTTCAGCTCTCAAAAGGTGATCTGGTTGATCCTTTGAAGGCACTTGAAATGGGTCAGCCGGGCGATGTGATCGTTGTGGATGCAGGCGGTGATCCCAACACCTCCGTATGCGGTGGTCTCATGGGCGGTCTGGCTCAAAACCGCGGCATTCGCGGCATGATCGTGGATGGTGCTGGCCGTGATACGGACGAGCTGGAAGACATCAACTGGCCAATCTGGACCCGTGCGATCACACCTCGCGGCACACACACCATGTTCTCTGGCCGCAAGGAAGAGCTTTCCATCAACGTGCCAATCCAATGCGGCGGTGTTGTTGTAAAGCCGGGTGACTTCATCGTTGCTGATCTTATGGGCGTCACCGTTGTGCCGCTGGAAAAAGCCGAGGAAGTTGTGAAACTGGCGAAAGAACAGGCGGACCGCGAAGAAGAAACCCGCAAATGGGTGGCTAAAGGAAAGACTGTAGAAGATCTTCTTGCCGAGTTTGGCCGGATCTAATCTGCTTCTGGTCGGGAGTGCTGATTTTCTTTGCAATCCCGGCCATCTACGCCAATTCGTGAAAGAAAACCAAAGAACAGTCCTTGATGACTGTATGTCACCGTCTTATACCCTAGCCTGCGTTTCGTGCCTTTTGCATGAGGACCTACTAACCGATCTCTCTAAGTGAAGTATACACCTAATGGAAGAAACTCTTCGTCCAGTCTCCCTGTCTGATTTGGCAACCGCAAAACTGCGTGAGGCCATCATGAAGGGCGTATTCAAACTTGGAGAAGCACTCTCTGAGCAAAAGCTCGCCGAGTATCTGAATATCAGTAAGACCCCGATCCGTCATGCCCTTGCACAAATGCGTGTTGAAGGGCTGGTGGAAGTGTTCCCGCAGCATGGCACCTTTGTGTTCACGCTCAGTGGACTGGATAATGTTGAACTGACAGAGCATCGTGTCATTCTGGAGCGCGCCGCCCTTCAGTTGGCATATGAGCGCAACAAAGTTGAGCTCGTGAAACGGTTGAGTGCAATTCGTGAAGAAATGGTTCCTGCAAAAGAGAAGGATGACATCAGCCGTTACCTGCAATTAGATATCGAGTTCCACCGGGTCATGTTTGACCTTTGCAAGAACCGCTATCTGATCAAAGGCTACAGCCTGATTGAAGCCAAAATAGCTGCGATCCGTACGCATCTGGGGAAGGACGTCATTCAAACAGATAAGTCGTTTGAAGAGCATGGAGCAATGGTAGAGGCACTGGCCCGCGATGATATTGCAGCAGCACTAGACACACTTGGGTTCCACATCGGCCGCTACATACGAACCTTCGACAAGGGCGTATCTGACATCTCCAGCCTTTAGGGCTTATCTCCAGAGGTTTGCTTGCAAGAACAGCAGGCCTCAACTGCCAGGACAATGACTGGTCTTGGCATGTGGAGACACTAATGACGAACGAAAAGGCTGCGGCTCTGATCGCCGTGGACTGGGGTACCAGCTCTTTCAGAGCACGCACGGTCACATCAGATGCACAAGTCATCGACACGATAGCCACATCAGAAGGTATTCTGGCGGCAAAAGATCGCTTCGAACAGGTCCTGAAGACCAATATCACCAAACTTGAAGGATACCGGAGTGATTTGCCGATTATCCTTTCTGGTATGATTGGATCACGCAACGGTTGGCTGGAGGTGCCTTATGCAACCATGCCAACAAGGCCGAGTGCTCTTTCTCAAGATATGGTCTCGATGATGGTTGAGGGCTTGGGTGAGATCTGGTTCATACCAGGCATTATGGCAGTGGGTGAAAATGCCGATGTGATGCGCGGTGAAGAAACCGAGATCTTTGGTGCCATAGAGATGCTTGCGCTGAGCAATGCGGCCATGGTTATTCCGGGCACGCATTCCAAGCATGTCTCAGTTCAGGATGGTGCCATCACTGCTTACAAAACCTACCTGACAGGCGATATGTTCCATGCTTTGACCTCAGCATCGATCCTCGGTGCATTTGGAAAGACAACAGCACTGTGCGACTGGTTTGAAGAGGGGGTGCGCTTTGGTGCGCGTGAAGGGAAAGCAGGTGCGCTGCTCAACCGTGTGTTCACCGCAAGGTCCCGCGTGCTGGTGGACAAGTTGCCTGAAGAAAAAACCGCGTCTTATCTGAGCGGTATGCTGATTGGCGCCGAGATTGGAGAACTCCTGCCCTCACAAGAACCAATCTGGATTCTCGGAAATGGCGCACTGCCCGATATGTACAAATGTGCCTTTGAAATCCTTGAGGGCGTGTCACGTGTGGTGCCGCCCGGCGGCGTTGTTTACGGCGCTGTAGAACTCGCTCAATCCCGAAAACTGATTTGATATCGAAGGAAGCACTGATGTCAAAATTTGAAGATATCTTTTCTGAAGCCCCTGTGGTCGCAATTCTGCGTGGATTGAAACCAGAGGAAGCCATTGATGTTGCATCCGCTTTGATTGAAGGCGGCATCAAAATTATGGAAGTACCGCTCAACTCTCCTGACCCTTTCAACAGTATTGAGCGCATTGCAAAACAGCTGGGTGATGTTGTTTGTGTTGGTGCTGGAACGGTGCTTAAACCCGCTCAGGTGAACCAGCTGAAAGACTGTGGCGGCGAGTTTGTCGTTGCGCCGAACTTCTCTCTTGAAGTAGGTGCTGCTGCGCAAAAGTACGGTTTTAGCTGGCTACCCGGCATCTACACGCCAACAGAAGCCTTCGCAGCACTGGATGCTGGCGCAGACGGACTGAAACTCTTCCCTGCCGAGCTATGTCCACCGGCAATCATCCGGGCATTTCGTGCTGTTATCCCAAAAGAGATCAAGTTACTCCCCGTTGGCGGCGTAGATGTAAGCAACATCGCAGACTATATGAAAGCGGGAGCCAGCGGTGCCGGCATCGGCTCATCCCTGTTCCGTCCAGGAACAAGACTAGATGCCATTACCGCCCATGCGAAAGCATTGATGGCGAACGTCAAACTCACGTAAATCTTAAACCATCGTAGGTGCCACATTGATGAGCACCTACGATGGTTTATGTGGGTGAGTAATTTTCTTTCATATTGACAATTGCTCCAAATAACAGACATCAGCAGAAAAGAGACACTTGTCAAAAAAGTTACATACTGGCTGCAGCAAATATGCTCCTCGCCTTAGTTTTGAATATTAAAGTTCACATCGAAAAGCTTAATTGCGCACAGGCATTCGCAGGGGTAGAATGTTGTTGCGGGCCAAAAGCATGCGTAATCGGGCTCGTCCTTCACGAGAGGTCAGCTCCTGTTAAGATCGCAGCATATTGCTGCGAGGATGGGAGAGCACCATGGAATACTATGCTGGTTTGGATGTTTCTTTACGGTCTGTTTCGATCTGTGTGATTGACGGCGAAGGCAAGATTATATTTGAACGCTTGGTTGCCTGCGAAGTTGATGTTATCGCCAATACCTTAGCTCAGACGTCGTTGCCTATCACCCGTCTTGGCTTTGAAGCTGGAACAATGAGCCAGCCTCTGTTTTACGGTTTGAAAGAACAACATGGCTTTGACGTTGTCTGCATGGAGGCAAGGCAAGTGCATGCGGCTCTGTCGGCCATGCGTAACAAGACCGATAAGAATGATGCACGCGGCATAGCGCAAGTCCTGCGTTCCGGCTGGTATAGCCCAGTGCATATGAAAAG
>NZ_LMCH01000032.1:0-8965 GCF_001623095.1 Pseudovibrio sp. Ad5
CAAAGAGTGCGACCCGGCAGGCACGGCGCATGTGGTCTTGCAAGGCCGTGACCGGCCTGAGCGCTCGTCAGATGCACTGCATGAAGATCTGTCCGAAGAGCTGGAGATCCGGGGCTTTCTGGATCAGTTTCCCGGCCACCGCTTGATGGTCAGGCCAGGGGAACAGTCGCACAAGGAGATATTCTGATGGTCTATCCGCTCGCAGAACAACGCATGGCAGCAGAGCTCATCAACCCACGCCAGGATGAAGCTGTCGTGATGGATATGGAGCTCTTTGCGCAAGCGGTGGTAGATAGCCATCAAAGCCTTGGAGTAACAACGGGTGGTGCCCTTGACCTAGCGAGCCTGCCAGTGCTGCTACGCGATATGAAGGGTGGTCAGACACTCCTGAAGGAAATCGGCCTGCAGGGGCGCTATTACACCAAAGTGGTGAACGGCAAGACCTACGTGGTGTTTAAGGGATACTCCGCCTTGCGTGAGACCTTGAAGGGCACACGGTATCTGTCCACCTCGCCGAAAGTCATTGCGTTTGGCATTGGCCCAGAGGCACTTAAATCTGCAGGAAGGTCCAATGCGATCATAATGATCACCTGCTATGTCGCACTCGATGTGATGCAGTTCGTCATGAGTGATGAGCAGCTCTATCACGAGCTGTTTGCCAACATCATTACCGACGTTGCTATTGGTACGGTCGCGATGGCCGCGGGAGCTCTGGCAGCAGCAGGAGCTGTTGCTATTGCTGGTACAATTACTGCGATTGCTCTGCCTGCAGTCGTTGTGACCGGAGGGGCAATCATTGTGGGGCTCTATGTCGGGCACAAGTTAAGTGAGCTATCAGAAAGCTATCAGATTAAGAAAAAACTCGGCGCAGCCTTGCTTTGGACTGGCCAAGCTGTCGCTCATGGAGTTCAGGAAGTCGGCAAGGTCATTCATGCTGCACATGTTGCCATGAAGCAGAAAGTGGAAGAGTTTGAACGTCGCAGCAACCGCTTTATGAACCAGTTGGAACGTGAGACCATCTGGCATTTTGGCGGTCCAGATTTGTATAATCAGCTCTATCGGAGACACTGATGTTGGGGTGGGTGATTGATAAGGGCACACTTGCTGGTCGTTGGGTCGGTCAGGACATTCGTCGCCTCCATGCAGTGATGCTCCTTCTCGATTTGATAGGAATTTCCGCCTGCTTGGATGTAATGCGTCCCGCGCTTCTAGCCATTTTTGCTCAGCCTCCTGAACCTGAACTGTTACAAGTTGTCCGCGGTAGATCCCGTTTTTTGCTGGCTGGAGCAGCATTACCTATGCTTCACCTTGCCATTACTCCTTGGGGGCAACATTGGATTAAGCGGTCAGCCCAAAGCTTCTCAGTCGTGTTCTTAATCGTTGCTGTCGGCGGAGCATTTCTCGGATTGGTAATCACCGACTATGCGCGCGCGCAGGCGATCCTTGTAGGGTATCGCTCTTGCGACCAAACGTTCCTGAATGACTTCCAGCGCAAGAACGAAGTACTGGTTGCTCCCGGTATGTTGTGTCCGCCAACCTCTGCTGCTGGAAAACCCTATCCGCCGCCGGGGTGAAGCCCTAACGAAGCCCGCCAGACCACTCTCAATACTTGTACGTCCTTTGTTTTTTCTTTTGCCAGTGAGTTTGTTATGAATGCTATTGTCCAAATCCCGCAGCTCTTCCAGGAACAAGATCTGGCCTTCACCTTTGCCGCTCCTGCGCAGCCCAACTCGGAGTTGCTGGTCACGGGGTTCTCGGCAACTGAACGCCTTAATGGGCTCACACAGATCCAGATTGAGCTTGCCAGCCATGACAATGCGCTGGACTTGCATGGCCTGCTGGACACGCCCGCTACGCTGACCATCCATCATAAATACGAGGGCCTGCGCCATCTCTCCGGGGTGATTGCTGAGATTGCTCGCGGTAATGAAGGCCATCACCGCACCAGTTATTCGCTGACGCTGCTGCCCAGTCTGCACCGTTTAGCTCACGGCTCTGACTGCCGGATCTTTCAGAAAAAGAGCGTGCCCGAGATCGTCAAGATCCTGCTGAAGGAGCACGGCGTCGAGGATGTGAAGTGGGATCTGACAGACACCCACGCGGCCCGCGAATACTGCGTGCAGTACCGGGAAAGTCACTTAAGCTTTTTAGAGCGCATCACGGCAGAGGAAGGCATCTGGTACTACTTCACCTATGGTACCAACGGCCAGCATACACTGCAGTTCATTGATAACCCACAGATTGTCTCGCAGCTGCCGGACCAGCCAAAGTTGGAGTACAACAGCATGGCGGGCGGGGCTGTCAAAGGTGTCTATTGCTCCAGCTTTGTCCTGCGTGAGCAGCTGCGAGCCACCAGCTTCATGCAGCGCGATTATTCCTTCAAGAACCCACCTTACAATCAGCAACACGCCCACCAGCGCGGTGAGGACAACGGTTCAGCTGGAGACTATGCGCTCTATGAGTATCCCGGGCGCTACAAGGCCGATGGTGTTGGCAAGCCGTTCACAAAACACCGGCTGGAGGCAGCACGTGTTGAGGCCACCACAGGCCATGGGGCGACCAATGCCATTCACCTGATAGCCGGTCATCAGTTTGCGCTCACAGACCACCCAAACGACGACTACAACATCAAGTATCATTTGCTCACCGTCTCGCATCAGGGCAGCCAGCCGCAAGCCGTGACGGAGGAAGCTGGTAGCGGCACCACCAGTTACAGTGCCGGGTTTGAGGTCATGCCCGCCCGCCTGCCATACCGGCCCAAATTGCTTAAAAAGCCCTTGGTGGACGGCCCTCAGATCGCTCATGTCACCGGGCCTGAGGGCGAAGAGATCTACTGTGATGAACATGGCCGGGTCAAAGTCTGGTTCCCGTGGGACCGCCATAACGCCAAGGATGATAGATCTTCGTGCTGGATACGTGTCTCGCAAAATTGGGGTGGAGCCAGCTGGGGCCACATCGCCATCCCCCGCATCGGCCACGAGGTCATCGTAGACTTCCTCGAAGGTGATCCAGACCAGCCAATCATTACGGGGCGGACGTATCATAACAACAACCGTCCACCGAACAAACTTCCCGACTTCAAAACCCGCATGGTGCTCATGTCAGACAGCCATAAGGCCAATGGCTACAACGAGCTTCGCTTTGAAGATGAGGGCGGGCAGGAGGAAGTCTGGTTCCACGCTCAGAAATTCCACAACGGCGTTGTTGAGAACAACGAGACCTGGAAGGTGGGTGCCAACCGCCACAAACGAGTTGAAGGGTCTCAATCTGAATCTATCGGCAGCTCAAAAGACATTGAGGTGGGCGGCGATCACCGCGAACAGGTGAAGGGGTCAGAACATACACAAGTTGACGGGTCCGCACTGCGCCAGATCAAGATCAGCGATTTTCTGAAGGTCGTGGGAGACAAGGTCACTCATGTCGTGCGCAATGCCATAACGCTTGTTGAAGAAAACTGGCGATTGGAGACCAAGGGCAAACAGCACTTTGAGAGCGGAACAACCCACTACATCAATGCCGGGGACGCTGTGGTTATTCAGGCTGGTGCGAGCATAAGCCTGAATGTCGGTGGCAACTTCGTCAAGATTGACAAAGGCGGTGTGCAAATTGAAGGCACGCTGGTGAAGGTCAACTGTGGTGGTTCTCCTGCCAAAGGCGCTCCAGTTCCTCCAATGGAAGCTATGAAGCCAGCTGATTACGCCGGTCCTCATGCACAGCGCTATGCGCGTTCCTTTGAGAAATAGGAGAGCACGATATGTCAGGAAAACCAGCAGCACGCCTTGGGGACATTGGTTCTGGTCATGGATGCCACTTCCCGCCAACTCCCGCCATTGCCGGGAGCCCGAATATTCTGATTAACAACCGCCTTGCCGTGCGCCAGGGAGATGCTTATGCGCCGCATCCGTGTCCGGTCTGTCCGTCACCACCCCATGGCCGGTCTTTGGCTTCTGGAAGTCCGACCGTTCTGTTCAACAACAAGGAAGCCGGACGACAGGGAGATCCGATTGATTGCGGAGGGGCCGATTCAACCGGGTCTGGGGATGTTTTGATTGGTGGAGCCTCCCCCGTAGGAATGAGCCGGTCGCCGTTTTGTGAAACCTGTGAAGACAAAGCCTCCAAAGGATAGCAGCAGTGAGTTTGACAGAACGATTTAAGGGGATCGCCGCGCAAGCTGCAACGATTGGTGCCAAACCATACCTGGTGCTGGATGCATCCTGGCAGGAAGACCTTGCAAGCGAGATCCGGACCACAGGCGAAGACGGATGGGAACCGTTGATGGGGTCACCTGCAGAGGCCAAACAAGAGGCCCATGCCCGAACCTCTTTGCTTGTAGATCTGACTATCCATCCCGCTGTTTTGACCAGTTGGCTAAAGGTTGGGTTTCCAGAAAAGCTTGGTATCATCGTCTTTTCAACAAAGGCGATTGAGGAACTTCGAACCTCCTTGAAGCGGTTCATGAGCGTGATCACGCCAGAAAGTGGCAAACCAGTTTACCTGCGTTTTTATGATGCCCGCGTGCTTTATTGTTTCTTGCGTCATGGCTTCCCGGAACAGTGGCAGGATTTTTTCAAAAACATTGATCTGATTGCAGCACCTTATGACTACACATCAAGTTTTGCGGTCTATCGCCTTCGCGGCGAACAGCTGCAGCTCGGCATCGAGACCGAAGACGGCTTGGACTATCACTGGCACAAACATGAAAACCATGACCGAGCAGTCGAAAACTACCGCGCAACCTTCCCATTCCGCGAGATCGAGCAGCGTCAATACGATGATATGATGCACTGCGCTCAAATCAGCTTTTACCACGAGATTGAGCAGTTCCTTCGCAAAGCCTTTCCCAAGGAGACGGAGGAACTTCAGCGCAAGGAGTTGATCTCGTTCTTTGGTGAGGCTCAAAAGCACGCTGGCAAACAAGGCTACAGCGATGAGAGCTGCTTCTTTTACTGGGCTGTCTTGAGCTTTATGGCCGGAGCTGAGTTTTATCAAGATAAGGATGTTCAGCGCATTCTTTCGCAAGAAACAATGTCTCGCGAAACACGGCTTGAACTGCTGCTGTTTAACAGCGGCGTTGAAATTGACAATGAGGCCCTGCGAGATCTCTGCGATATTATTGAATGCAAGGAAACATACGCAGACGGCAGCAATACCGTTTATCGGGAACGGTCCGGAAAAATCATCAGGACAGCAGCATGAACAATCCAAACTTGGCTAAAACGGTAAAGAACGTAGCTTCGCAAGCCGCTGGTAATCAGTACGCATTTGTTCGCAATCTTCCACCAGGTACAGTTCCTAAGACCCCGCAATGGGTAAAGCCATTCGTGCCTAGCCCACCCGTTCCAAGACCGTTGATACGGCCAAGTCCGTTGCAACCACTAATCCAGCCAGATGTGCTGGCCCCCGACACTCAGCCTACGCCTCAATTGAAAAAGCAGGATGAGTTCTTTGATCCTAGTTGGGATGACCCCGGTGAATTCGACAAGCCAAGAGAAGCAACAGGGGAAGATGAGCAAGGAGAACCGGTGTCCTATCGCCGCCGCCGCGTCCGCCCCCGGCGCAATTGCTGTGAGCCGCATAAGTTCCCTCTCTGGGCCGTGGAACTGCCGAATAGAGTCACTGATGGGAGAATGAGGCCGGATCTTCCTTGGGTAGATCGTGATGCAAAAATGAGGGGGTGGGGGTATCAATACTGCATTTTTCAAACTCGCAGCGAGTTCCATTGCAGCGGCGGGAAAGAGGAAATTGATGCTGATATGAGCTACCCGGATCGTTGCTGGCTCGGTGACGCAAAATATGCCAAAAACGCTAGCAGATCTCCAAAAGTCAGAAAATCAAATGGTGAGTATTCACAATTCTGGATGCACGTTGATATTCGGAAACAAGATGAAGATGAATATACACGATATGGCATAATAACAAAAAATCCTGATGCACCTGGAAAACCTTGTTGGAACATCGGACTTTATACAGCGATTAGTCATCCTGCGTTACTTCCATTTTATATGGAACTATACGAGTCGAAAGATATTGAGGGAATGATTGAGCATGTGCCGATGCGAAATGCTTGCAAGGCGCAAAACGAATTTGGGAATGATGACTCTGCTCGTCCTCCAAGGATTAATCCTGAAGACGATTGGTGGAATTACGATCCATCAGAATATGGCGATATAGCATAAGTAAAGGATTGACTAGTGTTGCATTTTGAAAATTACGATAAGCTTTATGACCCAAGCATGCTATCTGTTATTCGAGATGGAATAGTAATTTTTAGTGATAGCACCTCGTTATCAAGTTGGTTGAGTAAGAAGTGGAATATTTCATCGTCAAAAAAACAACAGTACAATGACGGAAGTGTAGATGACGAAATTAAGATGGAGAGCATAAAGAAACCAAATGTGCGAATGAATATTATGTATAGAAGTAATCGCACAATTTCGTTTTCTCGTCCTCCAACGACAATCGAAGCTGCATATATGTTCTGCGATCAACTCCGAAAAGACTTTCCAGAGCTAAATGGAAAACTGATATTCGTGAATGAGTATGGAGAAATCGTCCGCTTTCCATTTGATTGTAGTGATGATGAACTGTGTAGACGTATTGGATTGGATGGCGAGTTCCATGATCACGATCTTATGCAAGAAATGGGGCTAGAGTAGTTCCAGAATAAACATCTGGCCGCACGAATGCCAATCCCTATCCCTATGTTTAATACCTCCTGTCAAGTGATCTAGTAATGCATAAAGATCAAGCTTTTAGGGGCCAGAACAAGATTTGCAAAAAATCGTACGCTAAGAACGAACAAAACAGAAACCCCGGAGAAAGTCCCCGGGGTCACTCGGATCAAAAATGAAGTTCTAAAGTTCGATCAAACTACATTATCAAATGAACTGGAAGTCATCGACATGGAGGTCTATCTTCGAAATACCCTTCAAGGTGATGGAGTTCTCGTCATCTAGCTTGATTACCGTATCTCCTCCAACATCATTTGTTGCGGCGAGTACAGATGTAAAGTCTGCAAATAGTTCTGCATCAATACTGATGATATCATCAGAGCCTGCGCCCGTTGCAAAATCTTTGATTGTATCATTTCCAAAATGAGCATTACCGAATACGAAGATGTCTGAGCCTTGTCCCCCTATCAGTGTATCATTGCCATTGCCACCAATCAGCGTATCGTTCCCTCCATACCCGTTCAGGATATTGGCACTACCATCTCCCACAAGATGATCATCTCCGAAGTTCGATCCAATCACGTTTTCAATGGAAACATAGATATCTCCTGCAGCATCCCCAGATAGACCAGCTTTATCTTGAAGATTAACGCTGACACCGCCAGAACGCGCCCAGTAGTACCTAACGGTATCTATCCCTTCCCCCCCATCAAGGTGGTCGGCTCCAGAGCTGTAACCATTCAGAGTATCGTTGCCATCATTTCCGTAAAGTCGGTCCAAACCAGCATCGCTATAGAGTTGGTCATCACCGACACCGCCATAGATCGCATCGTTTCCGCCACCGCCAATCAGTATATCATTGCCAGCAAATCCATTTAAGACATTGGCATTGCCATCGCCTACAAGACGATCGTTTCCGAAGTTCGATCCAATCACGTTTTCAATGGAAACATAGACATCTCCTGCAGCATCTCCAGATAGGCCAACTTTATCTTGAAGATTAACGCTGACACCACCAGAACGTGCCCAGTAGTACCGGACGGTATCGATACCTTCGCCCCCGTGAATATAGTCTGATCCGGAACTGTAACCGTTTAAGGTGTCATTCCCCTCATTTCCATAGAGTTTGTCGCGCCCAGCCCCTCCATAGAGTTGGTCATTTCCATCTCCTCCAAAGATCGTATCATTTCCGTCACGACCGATGATTTGCTGGTTGCCATCTCCACCTTTTATGATGTCATCGCCGAGAGTATCCGTCAGTTTTAGTGTGCCGTCAGTCTTTACTTCGATACTTGATAGTGTCGACCCATCAGCAAACTCATAGCGTTCGATATGCTGGCCAAGATCGGCAAGATTAACTGCTCCACTCTTACCACCTTTTTCCCAGGCAAGGGTCAGGGCAACGCCGTAAGTGGGGTGTTCATGGGACGTGATGGTAAAATCAGTCAGAACCAAATCATCAAATACAAAGGTATCATTTCCGGAAGACGCGTTCTCGCCGTCCTTGTTTATCCAGACAATCCCGTTGTCCTGATTGTAGTGATATGTATCATCACCGCCCTGGCCGCGTAGATGCTGCCAGTTCTGACTGTATGTGCCGCCAGTCAGGATATCATTGCCGTCACCGGCATTAATGATGTTGCTGACATTGCCTCCGATAATTACATCGTCCGAAGCTGTGCCATCCAGTCTTATGCGTTCGTCTTGCAGAAGTTCAATTTTGCTCAAACTTGTCCCATCAGCAAACTCATAGCGTTCGATATGCTGGCCAAGATCGGCAAGATTAACTGCTCCACTCTTACCACCTTTTTCCCAGGCAAGGGTCAGGGCAACGCCGTAAGTGGGGTGTTCATGGGACGTGATGGTAAAATCAGTCAGAACCAAATCATCAAATACAAAGGTATCATTTCCGGAAGACGCGTTCTCGCCGTCCTTGTTTATCCAGACAATCCCGTTGTCCTGATTGTAGTGATATGTATCATCACCGCCCTGGCCGCGTAGATGCTGCCAGTTCTGACTGTATGTGCCGCCAGTCAGGATATCATTGCCGTCACCGGCATTAATGATGTTGCTGACATTGCCTCCGATAATTACATCGTCCGAAGCTGTGCCATCCAGTCTTATGCGTTCGTCTTGCAGAAGTTCAATTTTGCTCAAACTCGTCCCGTCAGCAAACTCATAGCGTTCGATATGCTGGCCAAGATCGGCAAGATTAACTGCTCCACTCTTACCACCTTTTTCCCAGGCAAGGGTCAGGGCAACGCCGTAAGTGGGGTGTTCATGGGACGTGATGG
>NZ_LMCH01000033.1:0-6946 GCF_001623095.1 Pseudovibrio sp. Ad5
TCTGCATGGAGGCAAGGCAAGTGCATGCGGCTCTGTCGGCCATGCGTAACAAGACCGATAAGAATGATGCACGCGGCATAGCGCAAGTCCTGCGTTCCGGCTGGTATAGCCCAGTGCATATGAAAAGTCACCGTTCACATGCAATGCGCACGCTCCTGCGCAGTCGCAAGGCATGCTTGCGTAAATGCATAGACTTAGCAAACGAGGTACGCGGGCTCTTGAAGGTTTACGGCCTGCCCCTGCCGGAACGGATTAAACACACACGCTTTGATGCAACAGTGCGACCGTTTATCGAAGTCCACCCAGATTTGAGCCTGGCACTGGTTCCGCTTCTGGACGCGCGGCTCGCTTTATTACACACGTATCAAGAGCTGGACAAACGCGTTTAACACGCGGCAAGCACCAATACAGTGTGCTTGCGACTAATGGAAATCCCCGGCGTTGGCCCTATGACTGCGCTGGCATTTGTCGCTGCGGTGGATGATCCGGCGCGGTTCAGGAGTTCGCGAACGGTTGCTGCCCACTTCGGCTTAACGCCGAGGCGTTTTCAATCAGGAGAAACTGATAATCCTGGCCGAATCTCTAAAGCAGGAGACATGGAGGTCCGCTCTGCCCTTTATACGGCTGCTAATGCAATGCTAACCCGCTGTACTGGCGGATCCAGCATCAAGAGCTGGGGGATGCGCCTGATGCGGACCAAAGGGCGCCGCCGTGCTGTTGTCGCGGTAGCCAGAAAGCTTGCGGTTGTCATGCATCGCATGTGGGTCAATGATACATCGTTCTGTCGTGATGGCTTGGAGGTTGCTGCATAATATAGCCTGACCTCAATATCACGGCAGGATCGCCCTCTCTGGACGAGGTTTGTAGATGAAGCCGAAAATGTCTGCTGCGCCATGAAAGCGCGTCCAAAAGCGGGGCTCTCTACAACCATTCCGGCACATGCATGCAGCCGCTCACAATGAAGAGCGATCCAGACTGCGAAGAGAAGCGTGACCCGGAGATGGATATGATCCGAATGAAAAGGAAAAAGAGCTTGACCTCAGCGCCCGATTAGAGAAGCTGTCATTCGGGTGTTTCTATCAAGGGTTGAGACCAACTTGGATTGATGATGCCGTGGCCTCTGCTTAGTAGGGCCCAATCATCGATTTTGGGTCTCAGCAAGCTTATGCAAGTTCCAACACGCCTCTTCTTTCTTTTGAGGGCCTGCACACTGCGATAGAGCATTTTTTCTGGTCTAGAAGGCCAAAGTTTCTGAAAACTTCCTCACATATCTTATCAAAGGCAAATACTTAGTCCCGAGCAAGCTAATCAAGACTTTTAGAAGAGAGGTTGCAATGAGCATCTGATTGGAGATTACGTAAGGCTTACTTTAGCAACTTATCAGTTCTGGAATGTATAACCCTTCCCCCACTCAGTCAGGATGTGCATTGGATTTGAAGGTTCAATTTCGATCTTTCGCCGCAAGCGCTTGATTAGCGTGTCAACAGAACGATCATCCTTGCCAGCGTGCTGTCGAGTTCTGGCAACGGCAAGTATGTCTTCGCGGGAGAAAACAACACCAGGGCTTTGCGCAAAAAAACGAAGGACTGCTGCTTCACTTTGAGTGAGCGGTACGGTAAGGCCTTTAATGTTGGAAATGCGCCGCAGCTGAAGATCAAATGTCCAATCTCCAATCTGTATTGCAGAAGCCGTATATTGTTGAGTGTGATCTTTACGACGACGTAGCACGGCTCGTGCGCGGGCTAACATCTCCGGAAAAGTGAATGGCTTGACGATATAGTCATCGGCGCCAATGTCAAGCAACGCAATGATTGTGTCCTGGTCACTGAGTGAACTCATCATAATGATGGCAGCGTCAGACCGCTCTCTGACTTCCCGGCAAAACACTTTGCCAGAGGGGCCGGGCATGACAATGTCAACAAAGCAGAGATCAAACTTTGTCTTGTTCCAAACCTGTCGCGCTTCGGGGACACTTATACACCGATGGGGGGTGTAGCCAGCGCTAACCAAAGCCTTCCCCAACTCTTCTCCGAGGGTGTGATCGTCGTCCACGATCAAAATACTCTCGCTCATCCGGTCTAAACCTTCGATATCCAATTGACTTTGCAACACGCATATATTGTAACATCTGCGTGTCAACTTGTCCCAATGCCGAGATAGATAAATGAAATCAATGAGGTTTTCAGCGCGTCTTACGCTTGGTCAACAACTAATGTTTTTGGTCATTGGGCTGGTATTGGCAGTTCAAGTCGTAAACGTAATTGTATCGCGTGTTGCTGATGTGCAGCTTCTGACAGCTGCTCAAAAAAGCCTTCATCTCACACTGGCTGGTCGGTCTTTCAGTGGTGTCTTAGCCCTGCCAGAAAACCAGCGTGTCCGATATACACAAACCTTATCTAATCTCGCTGTTCATATAGAATGGGGAGTTCCGCGAGCTCTACTTGATGGTGACGAACGGCGCCCAGATATCGAGGCCGAAGCACTTACCTGGTATGGCCGTGCAGGGTTACCCGTCTCAGAAGTCGTTGTGACAGAACGAGGCTTTCCAACTCCTCCTCCTCCCCGCGGAATGGTGGCAGAAGAGACACCTATGTTAGGCCTTGGTGAACCGCCGCGTACTCTTTTGGTAAATGAGCTTGATTGGAAGACGACCCCAAAATGGGTTTTTGAGGAGAAACCGGCACCGTCAAACAATCTTCTGAACTTATTCAGAACCTGGCCACTCGCTGAAGTGTACAGGGTTGCATTGCGCCATGATGCTACAGGCAACTGGCTCACGGTTTATCAGCTCAGGCGCTTACCACCTATCAATGCAGCCTACACGAAGCTTATAACATCGAGTCTGGTTTCTCTTTTAATTGCAGCGGTAGTTTTACTGATTAGTCGGCGTGTTATGGCACCTTTTTGGCACCTTTCTCATCAGGCAGAGCGGCTTGGGCGCGGCGAGACCACTTCCTCTTTGATTGTGCAGGGACCGCGTGATACCCGTGAGATTATCAGGTCTTTCAATCGAATGAATGAGCGCGTTACGCAGGCGGTGGATTATCAGATTGGCCTTTTACGCAGTCTTGCTCATGATCTGAAAGGTCCTTTGGCAGGGATCAAGCAGCTTGTTGATGCCGTTGGTCCGCAAACCACCAGATATCAGATTGAGGCCCGTCTAGATCGCATACAGAGCATTGTTGAATCTATTATGGCTTTTTCTCGTGCGGTGATGCGAGATGGAGACTTCCAGCGTGTAGACCTCACACTTCTGCTGGATGTGGTGATTGAAGAGCGCAGTGAGCTGGGAGATGCAGCTGAAATGACAGACACAGCACCTGTTATCGTGTCATGCCGCGTGAATGCTATCCAAAGGTGCTTATCCAATCTGGTTGAAAATGCTTGCAAGTATGGCAGCGCCGCTCATGTGACTGTTTCTAAGGACGGAGATGAAGCGGTTATCACCATTGATGATAATGGCCCAGGCATCCCAGAAGAGGAACTAGATCGTGTGTTCCAGCCTTTCCAGCGCTTGGCGACAGACATACCCGGTAGCGGCCTGGGGTTGGCAATCGTAAAGACAATTGTAACTGACCAAGGTGGTTCCATAGGACTTTTTAACCGCGCTGAAGGCGGGCTGCGCGCTGAGCTTCGCCTTCCACTCTACCGAAAGAATTAATCAGCCTCTCAAACTGTGACAAGTGTTTGTCACAGTTTGTCACGAGACCTCAAATCATACCCGCGGTATCCATGTAGGAGTCGGACAATTCTGTCCTTAGAAACTCGGCAATACATTCACCTGACATCTGCTCGGACAACGAATGTATGCACTGACACATGGATTAGAAAATGGCAGATACAATCTGGAGCATCGCTGCAAAGAACTCATATCTTGATGGCAGCTACACATTCGGCTGGATCGCAAGAAAGAATAAAAAGGACTCGAACCTTGTAGGCAGTGACCATAATGATTCAGTGACACTGGACTCATTAGCAAGGAGCGGTAGTAGTGTAAAGAAGAACTCGAACCTCCATTATTATGGTAATGAAGGCATAGATACGTTGAGATATCGTGGAGATAATAATTATTCGACTGATCTCAAGGTTCTCGATGGAAATACCGTCATTGTCGAAGGGGGCCATTCGAAAGATAGCTCACACATCAATTTCAGCTCCCTGGACGTCACTGCACACAATGTTGAGATCTTCGACTTCAACTACACTGATGACACAGCCGACTTTTACGGTCTGTCTTATGGCGTTACGGCCTATGGGGGCGATGGCAATGACTCGCTGAAAGGCACAATGCATGCTGACAAGCTTTACGGAGGTGACGGAAATGACACGCTCGTCGGTAATGGAGGGGATGATTACATTGATGGCGGAGATGACGCAGATACGATCGAAGGTGGCGCAGGGGCTGATCTGATTTTTGGTGGCAAGGGCAACGATATAATCTGGGGTGGCACATCAGGAATTACAGCAGACAGCGCCAATGAAATGTATGGTGGTGATGGCAATGACACCATACATGGTGCGATCTATGTGCAAACAACACCCAATGTCGATATCATCGCAGACAATATCGACATTGCTTATGGCGGTGCAGGTGACGACATTATCAATGGGTATGATGGGAATGATATTCTTGATGGTGGCACGGGCGCTGATAAAATTTACGGAGGAGAAGGCAACGATATCATCTCCTCAGGCTCGCTCAAAGACCAAGCCGTAAGTGACCAGCTTTGGGGTGGTTCTGGTGCGGATATGTTTATCATTGGCGATGGCAGTACTGACTACACGAGCGATTTTGTTCTCGATATATCAGCAGCTTTTCCTAACAAGGGCAGTGATTGGACATCTATTCTGGATGCAGCAGGCAGCGCAGTGGGGATTATACCGGGCGTGAAAGCAATTGGTTCAGTTGCAAAGACTATAGCTTCTGGCTTTGATGCTTACTACACAGCTACCAACTCATCAAAGACAACCTTTACTATTGATGCAGACTGGGGCGAGACTGCCGAAGCTCAGGTCAGAGACTTTAACCCGTTTGAAGATCATATCATGATCCCAATTGCGGCATCCGAGACTGATCTGAATACCCACTACACCTTCGAGTGGGAGACTGCTAACGATTTGGCATTCACATTACGGGACAACCGTGGAACAGCAGACCGTGAAATCCTTGCCGTCCAATGGGCTGACGACCTTGTAGATTATTTTCCTGACTACATGACCGAAAATGGCAAGGGTGTTACGATCAATAGTGATTTTTTTGATGCGCTCAAAGCAAGTTTGAAGGAAAGCTATGTCAACTACGATGGATCTAAGCTCTACTTCGGAGACGAACTACAGGATCTAGGTGAATGGGTCGGTGAAATGGCCGGTTCCAATCTGGGATTCATGGATGTGGGGGCCTATGCTGGTTGGACGATTTACGACAATGAAGCCCCTAACGACATGTGGATTGGCACCAATCTGAACGACATCCTCGGCGCGTTTGTGCCAGCCGAAGCCAACACAACTGCCCCCAGGGAGGGATATTATTCTGATACGGCGTATTTGTATGGTATGGGGGGCGATGATCTTTTGTTTGGTGGTGCAGGCGATGATGTCATCAATGGCGGCGAGAACCTCGACGGCACCGCCGATAGTGATACTATAGCTTTCTTTGGAGCTGATTCCGTCGACATTGATTTGGGCACAAAGATTTGGAAAGAAAATCTTGGCATCTACTACTCAGTTTCCAGTGCGATCTACTCGATTAAGACCGACAATGAGGGCGGACGTATAACGAAGGTAGATAGCGACAAGTTGTACTTCATCGAAAATGTGATCGGATCAGACGGAAACGATATCATTAAAGGTGATGAAGAGCGAAACATCCTTTCAGGTGCTGGTGGAGATGATGAGTTAACTGGAGGGGGGGGCGCCGACACTTTTGTCTTTGCCGCCAACTCTGGGAAGGACACGATAACCGATCTGGACAAAGCCGATGTGCTCGTTTTCGAAGGATTGTCCGCGTCTGAACGCGATGCATTGATCAACTCTCTATCTGATGAAGGCAATAGCCTCTCGATTGATAGTGACAATTCAGTAACCTGGGAAACAAGCCTCCACAAATCGTCATTCCAAACGAGTATCTCCACCAATGAAGGCGATACGGCAACCTATGACGTAACTGTCGCAGCGGCTCAAGCAGCTGAACGAGCGTATCATGCAGGACTTACAAACCTGACAGACGCGCTGAATGCCAGCGCAGCAGACCAATCAACCAACTACGTCAGCGATGATTACCTCGCATTCAACGTTCTTGATGGTGACGTTGATACAATCAACCACACGGGCAAAAGCGATCCAGCCCCATGGTTGAGCATTGATCTGGGAGAAGATGCTCTGATTGAGTTTATTGATCTTGAGAACCGTCAGGACAACTGGACAAGCTCTCGTCTGACCGGAGCTCACATCGAAGTGTTGGATGATGGGGCAGTGGTTTGGTCATCCTCTGATCTGACTTCCGCACACAACCAGCTGATTGAAGTTGGCGGTATAGTTGGTGACGAAGTTCGCATCGATCATGCAGGTGGGCACTATCTGCACATCGCTGAAATCGATATCTATGGTGATTTCATAGCCTAAGACGGCACAAGGACACGGATCTAAGACGGTCCGTGTCTCTCTTATCTCGGGTGGAGTTGTCATTTATAGTTATGTCTAGGACAGCTGACACCTTTCTGGCCTGTCTTGGTGGGCTTCTTGCTTACTTATCCTGAGTGAAACATGTCTTCTCAACAATCAATTTCACGCCAGCGCCCTATGGTGGCTGAGGCGTTTGCTGCGTCTCGGTCCGGGTATGCGGGCGTTGGGGTCTTGAGTCTGGTCATCAACCTGTTGATGCTGACGGGTCCGATGTTCATGCTGCAGATCTATGATCGCGTGCTCGCCAGCCACAGCGTGCCACTGC
>NZ_LMCH01000034.1:0-5092 GCF_001623095.1 Pseudovibrio sp. Ad5
GGTTCTGGCTCAAATCGCTGATCACAAGATCACCCGCCTCAACGATCTCATGCCGTGGTGTTACGCTGCTAAGCCAGCGTAACAGGGCCTATTTCCGTTTTGTAGGTCGGGTTCGCCGGACGCACACCATATAACCACACAGTTTCCCCTTCTTTGAGGAACGCGATACCATCCCCGTGGCCTAGCCCTTTTATCTCCACCTGATAATTTTCAGTTATGGCGCCGGAATCGCTGGCATAGTCAATATCGGCCCTGCTATGAGGGGCATCCGGGAAATCATACTCCGAAACCAGCACTGTACTTTCATAATCGAAACTACTGCCATTCGCGATAGATCCTTGCTGGGATCGGTACAGCTTACCCGAATACATTGCCAAAGCTTGAGTGACATTTTTCGAGTTGGTATTTTTGAACTCCATTATGTAGCGCTGAGCAATCGGCCCGCGATCCATAATGCTTTCTGCTGCAATATGCATACCAGTCGTAAGTTTGAGGTTTCCAGAGCCTGAAGCTTTACGGATATCAAACTTAAGAGGGTCAATCAGAAACTCGCGCCCATAAGGGACTTGAGCCTCCCCCGACACACTTACTGCATTTTGAAACGCTGCCGTGTCATCAGCTAAGCCGTTACCAACGGCACCGGACGCCATGACACCATGGAAATGATGATGAAGGCCCCACCACGTACCATCTAAGGACTGCACACTCAAACCTTCTGGCTCTTCATCTAGTCTTTTAAAGTGATTACCTGCCACTATAATATACTTAATACTGGCGGGAATTTCTTTTCCCCCCACATCTGTAATTTCATCAAAGAACACAGAGTTCAGATCATCAATCAACTCAACAGTGTCTTTTTTAGAAACCTGCTTTCCAGGTGTCCATATTTCGCTAGGATGCTTTGGCATCTTTATATCCTCAAACAGGCCAACTAATGCTGGCCGTAACAGTTAAATTGTATTGGATTTGTGCTGGTTAAGTCACGCTCACAGGGTTTTCGCTGGCTGCAACTTCGCCGCTTTCAGCTACCGCGCTTCCGTTTTGATAAAAGCCAGTTGCCCAGTAATAGTATTTGCCTGCTACGACTATGTCCGTGTAAGTTCGATCTAACCCCGACGCTGAGAAGTCCTCGCGAATAACTAGCGCCTGAGCAAAGTCATCGACTGTTGCTCGGTAAATCCTGACGCCGGAATGATTTGCTGAGTTGGCGTTGGTCCACGACAGATCGACAACGCCCTCCCCCTCGATGGCAGAGAAGTTACCCGGCGCCTCAGGCGCGGAAACGTTTGGCACCTCGACTCCGTTGAGAAACTGGTAGTCAAACTGGACAGATGGGACGAAATTCCGAACTCTGACGATTGCCTCAGATCCCGCTGGGGCTGGGCTATAGGTCGCCACCCTTTCTTGGGTGTCATCCTTTACCAAAATCCACGTTTCACCAACGTCAAAGCTAATATCAACGTCATGCGTGTATCTCTCTGGTATTTCCGACCCGTCTGACGCACTCCACACGATATCGATAGATCTAAGACCGCCCGTATCTCTTACCGTTGCCACTATATCGAGAGGTATGTCACTTGCACCGCGGGGCACATCCAAAATCGTGACCGGTGTATACTGCTCGTCCTCATCTGGGTTCCAGATCGTTGCATTTTGAGAGATGACCTTGAACTCAACCCGATTCAATCCCGTATCATCATCGTACTCGAATGGCTTTTCGGAAACAGCTACTCCAGCAAGGCCTAGCTCCGTCTTTAGCTCGTAGGTGTTGGAGCTAAGAAGCTGAAGAGCCTGCATTCCAGTTCTGAACTCACCAGAGAGAACAGGGTTGCCACCATAAAATTCCATTTTAGCAACCCGCATTGCCTGCGTTGCCGATGGAATAAGGTACATCTGGCGATTTGCTACCAGCTCACGCCCATCATCTGCCAGTGCTGCAGCACTGGCCCATGACGCTTCATCTTCCTGATGCTCTTCGTTGGTGTAGCTGATCTTGACGGTGTTGTATTTACCAAGATCCTTACGCCCACCCTCAATCGACAGGCCGAACAAGTCGCCTTGAACCTCATCAATCACAAATGAGGGGTGAGAGCTGATTTTTTTACGGATAGCCCACTGTCCACGCCCATTCTGAAAGATTTCTCCATTGCAGCACTCAAGAATCTGCCCAATGCGGTCAGCATAGTCTTGCCCCATGGTCACCACGCCCCGTGTGCGCCATCTTTTTTCTGTGCTGCCCGCTTTTAAAGGCACCGGTTCATCGCAATAGTCCGCAAACATCTTGAAGCTTTCCAGATCGAAAACCTCATGGTTGTCAGGTGCAACTCCTTCAATTGATGAGAGTTCATCAAGGGCGCATAAGCCGGGGTTGTCTGTTTTTTTCCGCTGCCCATCGCGTGGGTTATAAACATCAAGGCGTGTAACCAGCACTTCAAGCTTGGGGACGCCAGCCGGATAAACCTTAGATGTGCTCTCGTAGGACACCTGCTTAAGGCGCATAAGTACCATAGCGCAGCCAAGGTGACGAAATGGGCCATCTTCTTCTAATTCTGGGAACGAGTTGATTACTTGATGATATCTCTCATTAGGCCCTTGCGTTCCGTCCATCGTCAGAAGTTGGATTTTATCCTTCAGCCGCCCTTTTGTGACTAGCCCTTCGGAGTTAAGAGTAAACTCTTCCTCATCCAAAAAAAACTTATCAAATCGAATTGGCCCCTCGCAGATGTAATGAACAAAATACCTGTAATCACCATTTGACCCAGCAAAGACCGTTGCAGAGCCCATTTTAGCGCCACCATGAACCCGCCTACGCTCAATAGCTTCATTGCGGATATTTGCCTGAATATCCTGAGGCTTGGAGCGTGGGGGCTTAGGAGCTAGAAGAGTATTGAGAAGATAGCTTGCGCCGACTGTAATCGCTGTTGCAATAACAGCAGTTGCAATAGCGGCGGCAGTGCCAGTAATGCCAACAGCGGCCACAATTGTAGCAGCAACGATGCTCGGCATATCAAAGCCTCCATATATGATCTGCTTTTGTTTTTACATACGAAAGGCCGCGTCCGGGAAATCTGGACACCCAAAGACGTCCAGTGTAAATGCCCCCAAGTAACCCTTTTGGTGTTGGAATTAAGCCGATATCACCGCGTTGTGCTTCGCCGTTATGCTTAGCACCGAAAAGCTTAGTTAGCAGCGCAAGCTCACCACCTGCGCTGGCAAGGTAATCAAGTGCTTCTTGTTCAGTCGAACAGATACCAGCGAGGTATTGTGTTCGCTCACGTCCAGTTGAAAATCTGTCCCACAAACCGAGGAATTGCAGACAATCTGATTGACCCCACTCAAATTCTACCGAAACCTGGGTGGAGAGAAATTTGCCGAGTTTGTCTTCCATGGCCTATCCAGCGTCGTATAGATTGATGGTCCATTCCTTGAACGCGTTGACTTGCGCAAATCCGGTAGATCCGGGATCGCGTTTATTCTGGTCGCTTTGCGTTATTCGGGAATGTGCGTTTTTGCGTCTTGCTGCGCCTCTATCTTCCATAGCCAGAGACAGCACGCGCCCGCCGCCCTGCTCTATAGACATGCGCATAAAATCACCAATGCCTGCGTAGGTCTGATGCAGTGGGCCAATAGGCTGTAGCTGAGCGTTATAGGCTTGAAGATAGAAGAGGCACTTACGGCCTTTGACCTCTGTCACTTGATTTGCAAATGCATCCAAAAAGATTTGCTCTTGAGTATTCAGAGTTACCGTGCTGCTTCTCGCTTCGTTCATTGTGCTAGGCTGAAGCCCCTCGAAAGAGGCTTGCCCTCCGATACCCTGCCACTCTCTTCCATCAGCGCTTAAAAGGATGCCAGTACCGTTGTGCAACAACATCGTTTCAGATTTAAACTGAGCCTCACAAAGCAGCGTCGCATTTATATCGCCTGTTCTGATCTGGCGTAGCTCATCAGACGTGAATATCATTACATAAGCCTTGATAGATCTTCAGTGAAAGAAATAGATGTTGAGCCGATGCGACCAAGTTTAAGAGCTTCGGTCCCTATCCCCTTGCCATCCATAAAGCCGATGAATTCAGGTTCAAGGATTACTGGGGCACTATTCGCGACCGCTCGCCTTACAGGAGGCCAGACCCCAACTGTTTGCCCGTCTTGTTCGCCCACCATGTAGACAAAGCCATCCAGCTCGATAAAGCAGCCAATGAGTTCTGTAGATGTGTCAATGTGCAGCGCTGTATCGCCGCGACCTGCGGTTGACAGCAACACTTCAAATTTTGGCACCGAGAACTCAGGCACAAAGTCTTTTATGTCGGGCTCGGTTTCGGATCTCTTGGGGGCGTCTGGGTATTCATGCGCAAACCCGTAGCCATCATCAAAATACGTACCATCATCAAACGGCAACCCGAACGGGTATTGCACAATCTGGCGATCGACAACGCCGCACACTCTGACATACTCATTATAGACTTCTAAATGCCGCCTATTCCATTCGGCCCGCCATTCCTTCAGCCCTCGTTCGTATGCGATACGATATCGCTGATA
This sequence comes from Pseudovibrio sp. Ad5, assembly GCF_001623095.1. Lineage (NCBI taxonomy): Bacteria > Pseudomonadati > Pseudomonadota > Alphaproteobacteria > Hyphomicrobiales > Stappiaceae > Pseudovibrio > Pseudovibrio sp. Ad5. The sequence goes on from NZ_LMCH01000034.1 coordinate 4,537, forward strand.
CTCGTCGGTATTCTTCCCTCTTGCGCCATTAGGGTCAGGCAACTTGATGCGCACAAGGGTCGCACCGCCTTTCATATTTGCGGTTAGGGCGCGAGCCGCCCTAACCTGCTCCACTGTGTGTTGAGGGATACCAGACATGGAGAGTTTTGTTTGAACCGAAACAATACCAGCAGGCTTTGAAAGACCTGTTGTCGCCTCAACCCTCTGGCGTGTTTTGGTTTCTTGCCACAACGAAACATCCTCAGGCTGCAACACCTCAGGCCAATCAACAATTTCAACCATGTTTGGATTACCCTAAAACGAGCGCCTGTTCATTTCTGCAACACGCCCCGGCAAGCCCTTGTTAGCTTGCTTAACCGCTGCTGCTGCATATTTAGGAGCACCAGTAGCAACGCGCTGATCTGCAATGGATACAACTTTAGCATCAAATGTTCCCCATCGAAGCCTTATGGACAGATCGGTTAATTTGAATAAGGGAGTGTTTTGGCTCATGATCATGAGATTAGGAGTGAACAATGGGGCACAACACACGGACCGCCAGCGCTGCAGCTGAGAA
>NZ_LMCH01000035.1:0-3422 GCF_001623095.1 Pseudovibrio sp. Ad5
GAAATCTCATTGGCGCGATTGTCGAGAATGGCGAACAGAGAGTTTCTCAAACTGCTACTACCTGTGCGCACCGCAATTCCTTGCTCTAACAGGAAGGCCCGGATCTGGTTGATGGTGGCGGTACGACGCGAGACCAATCGGGATCGAACTCGATGCAGGGCTTGCAGACCGAGCTGATCCTGGCTCTTTTCCTGCACGTAATTCAAATTGGGCCGCAGCACGGCCTCGGCCACAGCTTCAGCATCGTTGTAATCGTTCTTCTGGCCTTTGACGAAAGGCTTGGTGTATTTGGCGGCGATGATACGGGGATCGAACCCCAGTTTGCGCAATGTTCGGCTAACAAAATGCGCACTCATGCACGCTTCCATGCCCACAATACAACGCGGCAACTTCTCGAACGTAGCCACGAGGGACAAACGCCTGATCTTTTTCCGAAAAGCGTAGCTACCATCATCATTGAACCCAACGATGTGTAATGTATCTTTGCCAATGTCGATGCCGACGGAAAGAAGTTCTGTGGTCATGGGACTGCTCCGGTTTCATGAGAACAGGATCACTATAGAGCCTGCCCCTTAGGGGAGCAGGCGGTCCATCCCATTACCGGACCTTCACACAGATCAATCAATAGTTGAGGCAGCCTTCATACAAGCGTCTTCAGCTATCTTCATGAAGGGTTTGCAATTCTCTAAACAGCCATTCATGTAGCGTGCCGTTCTGCCTCTTTTCTCACTCCAGTCGGAGGATTTTGGGGCAAACCACTCCCTTATTCAATTCAATCGATCTATCCATAAGGCTTCGATAGGGAACTCTATGGAAGCTAATGAGAGCGTTTGAAAGCCGAATTTCACCCATCTTAGCTGCTGCTGATACTCTTTCAGATTAACACGAGAAAAAGCATTGACTTCTTTGAAGGCTGTCGCCAGTTTTCAATTCTCAAGAGTTTTTAGAAACTTGTTACCTGCCATTAACGAGCTAGTGTAACGTTCTCTATTGGAAGTGGGTGTCGCTTAACGTGAGGTTTAAAATAGCTTCTCCCTCTTGCCGGTGTATTCTAACGTTCTTGCTAACAGTTCATTGCAATGCCTTTCTCGCTCTCACCACTTTGCCGAGCTGTTGTGAACTCATGAAGCGCAGCAGTGACCAGAACTCCTGGATACGCTGTTTCCAGCGTGTCATGCTGATCGCTTGGCAGCCAAGGGAGTTTCCATCTGTCAATAGACGATGTCAATAAGACTATGAACACGGTTTAAGATCGATTGTGAGTTTTGTATGCCTCATGATCATGGCTTTGTGAAGTTTCACAAAGCCATGAAAGCAAAAGCTCAATGAAAGAGAATAGTCTTATGAAACAACGCTTCCTCACGACTTCCGTACTGACCTGCTTGATCCTGGGTTCACTGGTGCAGGCGAGCTTCGCGCAAGAAGCTTCCTCAAACGACTGTTCTGTTGCGGAGTTCACCATGGGCTTGCGTTTCCAGCAGCAATCAGCGGAAGTTCGGGCACTACAGAGACAAGCCTATAACATTGCTAGGCAGAAACTTGCAGCTGCAGTCAAAGCGGCAGATGATCCTTCGAAACTGGCTATTGTTTCTGATCTGGATGAGACTGTGATTGATAATAGTACCCTGTTGGCTCGTGATCTGAAGAACTGCCATACATATGATGTATGGGACACTTGGCTCCCATGGGAGCGCGATGGTAAGCCGACATTGATCCCTGGAGCAAAGGAGTTCTTAAATTACGCAGATGAACTGGGGGTTGCTATTCGCTATATTTCAGACCGCTCGGACAAACAGAAAGATCACACACTGGCCACATTGAATGAGCTGGGTTTACCACAGATCAGCCCCGAGACTGTTCTTCTGCTTGGACCACCCAAAGTGGAGCGACGTGAGATTGTCCGGAAGGATCACCAGATTGTTTTGATGCTGGGAGATACATTGCATGACTTCGACGGTGGTTTCCGCAAAACTCCTCTGGATCACCAGAAATCTCTTGTCGATGAGAGTGCCGCTAAATGGGGTACAGAGTGGATCGTTTTCCCTAACACCGCGTACGGCACATGGTCCGAAGCTCCTTTGACAACATGGAGCGATGAGACCATCATTGAAAAATGGTGACTAGATCCATTTATCTTTTTCAAATCGCTAGATTTTCCTGTGTTTGATTGGTCTTAATGCCCAACTAAAATGCGAACAAGTGGTGTCAGCGACCCATGTCTTTGTTGGTTTGCGAAAATATTCGAAGGTCTATGAGGTGAGCATGGCACCACTTGTACAGCCCTGCGCAGAAAGACAAGCTGGGAAGTTCGTTTACGGTGCAGGATTTTCTTTTATCGAAAAGGAGGATTGAAACATCACATGCGTTGTTCCCGGATTAGAAGCGCATATTAAAGCTGTATACCCGCAGTGTCTGATTGTTTTCTCAGAGCATGATGATGACTGCACTAAGTGATTACTCAAGCCCTTTAACGTATAAAGGTCAGGCAACACAGTACCACAAAGGCATTGGTAACCCGACCCTATCTCTTGAATTCTATACGTTTACACTTGAAACTTCAGAATGAGCTGAGTCGAAGGCTTCACGAAGGGAGCTTTCTTTGGAGCGATCAAGATTTGTTCGGATGATATGACCGCCCTGTTGACCAAGCTTTTCAATGACTTTGTCGGATACTTCCTTGCGGACCATCATAAACAAAGCCGCCTGCCCTGGTTTTAGTACAGAAGCGACGTCCTTCATGAACTTGTCGTTGATACCATAGTCACTGAGCGCCCCGCCAAGTGCTCCGGCTGACGCCCCGGCAACGACACCTAGAAGAGGGTTCAGGAAAATTAGACCAATCAGCAATCCCCAAAATGCGCCTCCAGCGGCTCCGGCAGTCCACATGTTGACCATCTGGTTTAGCTTTATTTTTCCATGTTCATTTGCTTTGGCGACAACTGCATCTGCAATTTCCACCATATACTCGTGTTGTAGTTCTAACAGTTCTTTGCGTGCTTTTTCTGCTTCTGCTTCATTATCGTAGCCAATGACGATCAATTCAGACATTTCTATCACCTTGTTTTAGTCTTTAAAACAAGCAAACAGGCTTGAACATCGATCATTGGGTTTGGTCGATCGCACAGGCCTGTGTTGTTTGCTGGCAAGCTATGGAGCAGATGAAGGTGCTGTGTCTGTTAGCTGGTTAACAGACTGCCGAATATTTTAGAATTATGTTGGGAGCTTTGGAAAAGCGTGTTTTTCTAACAGAACTGTATTGAAGAGTGTGCATCTGTTTATTCTGCGTAACTCGGAGTGTCCGTCGTCAAAGATAGTTGGACAAAATTGGCTTTCGATTAGTGGAGTGTCTGGCCCAATTGCGTGTTGATGTTAAGCGGCTTGTGCGTGGTAGCGCAAGCGTCGGTTTTGAATAGTTCTGCGTT
>NZ_LMCH01000036.1:0-3580 GCF_001623095.1 Pseudovibrio sp. Ad5
GCAGAACTATTCAAAACCGACGCTTGCGCTACCACGCACAAGCCGCTTAACATCAACACGCAATTGGGCCAGACACTCCACTAATCGAAAGCCAATTTTGTCCAACTATCTTTGACGACGGACAGTTATAGACAATACGTCCAGTACTTAAGTTTACTCGATATCCGTCAGCAAGCATGAGCCACCGCCCCTCTACATAGGCAGTAGGGTGAGTGAGCTGGAGCATAATCTTGCGCATCTTTACGCTTTGCTGGCCCGGATAGCTTTTGGTCTTATCCCACGCATCTTCTAGCAAGATATCTTCTACGCCTGCAGCTCCTGTTGCTACAAGTAGATCAGTTTGCCGAAAGGCCTCTGACAATACACGCTGAGGTACATCACCAAACTTCTTTTCTGGCCCTTTTAAAGAGAAGTTGCCTGTTGTTCCTTCTCCCGTGCACCCTGGAAAGGTACGTATGCCGGTTTCAAAATTAAACCTTCTACCAGCAAGAGTGATTGCTAGAGTCTCATAATCGCTTGGTCTCCATCCCATTTGTTGTGACAATCCGAATAGAGGGACCTGACTGACTGTGTGACCGGCAAACATTCTGGATGTGTTTGTGCTGAGTTCATTTTCCATTACTGGATAGATTTCCCGAGAAGCCTGCGGGAAGGGTTGTTTGATACCCTCTTTGGTAACGAAAAATTGCCATTCTTGACGCTCTTCTTTTGAACTTTCTACGGGATGCCAGAGCCGAACCCGCTGCCAAGCGGGTAGAACCATCCACAAGCAGCCACATCCCTTCATTCGATTTTCCTTTGAGGACTGCAACAAACCTGTCCCCTTCGTCTTCAACTTCCCAGATTAGCTTACTAGTCATCGGCCATAAGGATTTGTTTGTCATTTGTTTGGCCCACACGGAAACATCCAACCACCACAAGCGCAGCAACATGCCTTCCAATGCTGGTTTTATAAGCTTGGTAAACTCATCTGGAATGTGACCTGTTGTAAGCAGATCAAGAACGCGTTCTGGGTGAAGAGAAAGGTTTCGTATAGCTTCTTTAGTGGTTCGCTGTAGCTTCTTCTTAACGCCAGCATGGCGTATTTCTCGAGTGACTCTTTGTGCAATCAACACAGCTTCGGGCTGAGGTTCATCTCGGACAACCTTTCCAAGCTGAATACTTAACGATTGAGAAGGCATCGATTTGGCTTTGTGATCAGGAGCAAGGGCAGCTCCAACCCAAAGTTCATCGAGTGTTTTCAGTCCCCAATCCAGACGTTCTGTCAAAGCAAGTTTCACTGCTCGCGCAACAGCTGAAGCCTCTGCAACACTGGTCAACTTATCTGATTGATATTTGACTGCACCTGCAACTATCCGGCGAGATCTTCTCAGCACTTCTTCAACAGCATGTTCAGCAAACAATCGCCATTCCGAAATATCAGCAAGAACAGAATCGTGTACTGGGATACTATGCGACAACTCTGGGCTGATTTCGCATATTGCATTTGCCAAGGTGCGCAGATCAGACACTCTTGCAACAGCCTCGAACTCTTCAAATGAGATCGGGCCATCGTTTCTCACGGCAATGTTTACGAGTGCAGCGTCCAGGAGTAAGTCATCTCCAATTGCATGTGCCGCAATTAAGGCAACATCAGCAGAGCCCTTGCTAATGCGTGGATGTAATTTACGGAGCGTTTCCAGAGCCTCTTCTGGGAGAGTTCCAATCGTTCCTAAAAGAATTTTGGCGACATAACGATAACATACGTCTTTCTCGTGAGAGCCACCTGATATAATTTCTGTTCGAGCTAAACCACTTAATGCGATAGCAGCTTCTTCGGGTGTGAAGAATAGGTAGACAGTTTCGTGCAGCCCTCCTTCTTCAATATCTCGGAGTATCCCAGATATTGAAGCGCCCGCAGTTTGTTGAAAGTCTGCCTTTCCCCACATTGTAGCAAGGATAGCGCCACGGTCGAATGGGCTTAAGGCTTGAACATATGAGTTCAACACACCAAAGTCCCGTTGAGCCTCTGGTTGTAGCAGTTGTGAAAGGACAAATGCTCTCGCTGAATTCGTTGTCATTGGGTACCCGAGTTAGAAGGTCAACATATAGCGCTAGACTCACTTGATTATGCCGTCTGCATGTTGAGCTTCCAATAGTGCCCTTAGTAGCGATATATACCTTCTACGTGGTTCTTAATGGGCTCTCTCAACCCTCTTGGTGAGCAGGTAAACCTTTGATGGAAGTGCGGAAATGATCACTTTTCTATTCAGGCGTTGAGGTCCCGTGATGGCTATTTGTCAGCTTCCATGAAGATTCTCTCCCGCATGCATAGAAGATTTGGAGCGTTTTTTTCGTAATTTTACATTACCTTTCCTGAGCAGGTTGCTGTTTTTAATGTTTACCGTACTTCATGAAAATAGGTTGTTCTGGGGGAAGTTCGGGACTTTGAAAGCATCTCGGCTCTGAGGTTCTGTTTGAATTTTCCCTTATATTACAAGGGGAAGCCATTTTTGGCTTAGGTCAGGCCATTTTTGGCCTGCTTCTTTTCCTAGTATTTTCAAGGAGTTGCGCCAATTTTGCGAGTCTGATGCAGGTCTCCGGGCCAATTCTGGCCCGTTACTACTCCCCTTTACGATCTAGATTTAGGTCAGATCTGAATCTCATTAGATTTTATTCTCTAGTTATTTCAACAAGTAAGCGAGTTCTGGTGTGCTCTCTTCTTCTATTTCTCTCACTCTGGCATGCAAGTTGCAGTTGTGTTGGCACGCTGTCGCAGACTGGGGTCTGGGGCTGTGGCCCATTCTCATCAAATGGGGTTCATTTATTTGTTTTGCTGCGTCTATCCGCACACGGAGGGCGCTCACCAGGAGCATACTATGCCAACACCCGCTTATATCACCATTGAAGGGTCAACTCAGGGTCCAATCACTCAGGGCGCATTTACTGAAGATTCCGTCGGTAACGTGTGGCAGGAAGGCCATGAAGACGAGATCATGGTGCAGGCCATTGATCACACCGTCATCATTCCTCGTGATATCCAGTCCGGCCAGCCAGCTGGTCAGCGCGTGCACACTCCGTTCAAGTTCACCTGCTCCATGAACAAGTCCATCCCGCTGCTCTATAATGCGCTGGTCTCCGGTGAGATGCTGCCGAAGTGTGAAGTCAAATGGTACCGTACCAATTCTTCCGGCAAGCAGGAGCATTTCTTCACCACCTCCTTTGAAGATGCGCTGATCACCAACATTGAGTGTGGCCTGCCGCATTGTCAGGATCCGAAGAACGCTGACTTCACGCAGCTGATCACCATTGAACTGTCTTACCGCAAGATCATGTGGGAGCACACAGTCTCCGGCACGTCTGGTGCTGATGACTGGCGCGCACCTGCTGCTTAAGTTTCTATCCTCATTGAGGATGGAAGTCAGATCCGGGCCAGCTTTGGCCCGGACACTGCCTATGGGCGAGTTAAACGATAGGCAGTCTTTGATTTGGGCGTGATCTGCGGAGTTGGAATATGCAATTTGTCTCTGGCAAAGCCTCAGCAAAGCGCGGCTACTTGCGCAGCTTCTTTCGCAGCTTGCTGTGGCGCCGGCGTAAGGTG
>NZ_LMCH01000037.1:0-1828 GCF_001623095.1 Pseudovibrio sp. Ad5
TCCCGAACTCGGAAGTGAAACGCCCCTGCGCCAATGGTACTTCGTCTTAAGACGCGGGAGAGTAGGGCGCCGCCGGGCATGAATAATACACACCGACAAATCTCTACAAAATAAAACAGAACAAACACTATTTACCGCGGGGTGGAGCAGCCCGGTAGCTCGTCAGGCTCATAACCTGAAGGTCGTAGGTTCAAATCCTACCCCCGCAACCAAAATATGATCGTAAGATCAAATACATAGCAAAAGCCCTGAGCCAATCGCTCAGGGCTTTTTGCGTTCGCGTCAACACCACGTCAACAAAAGACATGTTCGCCAGCAGCTTACTCAGTAGATGTGGGTGGGAAATGACAATCTCAGTCGCGGATCAGTACGGGTGAGGGCCGCCAAGGTAGAGCGGTGAGTTACCTGCTGCATGGCGCCTGTTAGCAAGCTGAGAGCTACTCAGCGGCGCCCATTTCCCTTAGGACTATTCCTGCTTGAAGAGGAACTTGACCAAAAGCTGCCATTGGGACGTTTCTAGCAAAGGTCGAGTCAGTTCCTACCAAGAAGCGCCGCCAAGTCATCCAAAACTGGTGATCGCAAACTCGTCGTCCCCTTTTCACCTGACAAGCGCGCTTGAGAACAGACTTCCGTTCGGATACTAGTATCGCATGCGCCTACGGATCATTGCCTCATTGTCCTGCCACTCGGCCTCCGCGATGTACTTGCGAACCATCTCACGCAGAATTCTCGCCATGCGCGGATGCTCGAACTCGCAAGCTTTAGCCCAGCCCTCGTACTGATCCGCCAACTCTCGATCTTGCGCTCCGCCTTCACCTCGCCAAGTCGCACCGCGAGCATTGTAGCGCCCGATTGTGATGTCGCGCTCAATCTCGACGCTATACAGATCATTGACAGCCTCCCGCACAGGTTCACAAGGCCATGATCCATCTTCTGCCAAAGGGGCGTGTGCGAGGATTTCCCCGATCTGATAGTCAAGCATGGCGCGATGACCTGTCGGCTCGCTAATGCGCCTTGCCTCGATAATCCATTCCTTCAGCTTCCCAGCCTGGATGACACCGTGTTCATCGACTCCAGGTACTGAAGAAAGTGCATCAATAAAGGTATTCGCGTTTCTGGCGGCCGTCTTCTGCTCATCGTTAGGTTCCACATCTCTGGACTCATTTTTGCCCCTGTAGGCCATGCGAATGGCCTCGCAGAAAAGAGACGGGTTGTCGTTTACCTCGGCCTCAAGGTTAGGGATACGCCCTCTATCGAACCTGAAGACCTTCAGATACAGGAACTCCAGATCTGCCATCCTATCGCGGCTAATTGTGCCGCGCGAATTGAGAATCTTGAACACCTCCTCAATGGAATGCCGATCCATCGAGGATGCTCCCCGCTCAGCTTCATCGCTTCGGGGAAGTGCTTGCAGGATTGCGCAGAGCTGTTCAGATTCGATGCTCTTCAGGTCCAGATGGACAAATTGCAGCGCCGTTAGGCCGCGACGGGCTTCAATGAGTTTTGCTACGGCGTAGCGCAACTCATCTTCTGTCTGCCTCGCCCAGTGTGCGGACACAGTCTTCCAGTATCCTTCGGACACTGCCCGGCTTGAAGCCTCCACAGCGTCCCAAACTGTCTGCCCAAACCGGCAAAGGCAGAAGAGGCGCACCAACTGTTCATCGGTCAGTTCGCCACGCAATCCGATGATAAAACCTGTTTCCCATCGAAGCCTTATGGACAGATCGGTTAATTTGAATAAGGGAGTGTTTTGGCTCATGATCATGAGATTAGGAGTGAACAATGGGGCACAACACACGGACCGCCAGCGCTGCAGCTGAGAAGGCGG
>NZ_LMCH01000038.1:0-2440 GCF_001623095.1 Pseudovibrio sp. Ad5
GTAAGCGTCCGGCGAACCCGACCTGACGATTCTAGCTTTGCTGCTCTATCGTACGTGTAGTTTTATCTGCATGGACTTTGATGATGATAGAAAGCCAAGGACGGCGCTGGAGTGACGATGAGAAGCGCGCGGTTTGCCGAGAAGCCGTTGAAGGAAGCGATCCGGTTGCGCATGTGGCCAAGCGACATGGCATAAGAAAAGCGCGGCTTTATTACTGGCTGAAAGACCCTCGTTTCAATCCCGCTCTTGAAGAGATGGCGGCAGAACCAACAAAGGCTGGGTTTATCTCTGTCAGCGTGGATGCAGAAGAAGCCCCTCAACCAATACCGGTGAATAGCGAAGTCTCTTCAAATCAAGCAGAGCCACTATGCCTTGGGATCCGCCTTGCGGGCGGGCATCAGGTTTTCTTGAGCGGTGCTGTGAGTGCTGATGTGATTGCCCAGGTTCTGCGGGAGTTGCGAGCATGATCCCTGTTCCCAGCAATACGCGGGTTTGGCTGGCAGCTGGCGTGACGGACATGCGCCGGGGCTTCAATACACTTGCCGCTCAAACAGAGCAGGTTCTGGCGGAAGACCCGTATTCAGGTCACCTGTTCGTGTTTCGCGGCCGCAGAGGTGATCTTTTAAAGATAATTTGGTGGGATAGCCAGGGAGCTTGCCTGTTCACCAAACGCCTTGAGAAGGGGCGCTTCATATGGCCTGCAGCGAAGGAAGGTAAAGCCCATATTTCTGCAGCTCAACTGTCGATGCTGCTCGAAGGGATCGACTGGCGAACGCCGGTGAAGACATGGACACCTCTGACATCCGGATAGGCTAATGGTTGCAGTGTCTTAAGCTGATTTTGACTTACTCTAACGGGGGAATTCCTGTATAAAATCAGCATGCTCAACGACCTCGACATCGCCTCAGAAGACCCAGCTGAACTAAAAGCCGTCAACAAGCTTCTGGCGGAGGAAGTGAAGGCTTTGAGTTTGAAGGTCGAGCAACTCCAACACCAGCTGCATGGGGCCAATCGGCACCGGTTTGGCTCCAAGTCAGAGACGCTTGATCAGCTCCACCTCAATCTAGCTGAAGACAAAGAGATTGCCGAGGCCGCCGAGGAGCAGCGTGATCCTGCTCCTTCAGCAGACAAAAGCCCAAAGCGCCAACACAGCCGCAAACCATTGCCGGATAATCTGGAGCGCAATGATACGGTTCTTGTTCCCGGCGATAGCTGCCAGCGGTGCGGTGGTAGCTTCAAGCAGCTTGGCGAAGACATCACCGAAGAGCTTGAATATGTACCGGGTCGTTTTGTGGTGAACCGGATCCGCCGACCACGCTTGTCGTGTTCCTGCTGCGAGAAAGTCGTTCAATCGCCGCTGCCATCCAGACCAATCGAACGCGGGCGTCCCGGGCCGGGGCTGCTCGCTCATGTACTGGTATCGAAGTTTTGTGATCATCTGCCGTTGTACCGGCAATCGCAGATTTTTGGTCGTGAGGGCATCGATCTGGACCGCTCCACCTTGAGTGACTGGGTTGGCCGCTCGACCGCTTTGCTGGAACCACTGGCTGATGCTATTGGCCGAATGGTTCGGCAAGGCAACGCAGTCTTTGCTGATGATACACCGGTCAAGCTTCAGGCACCGGGCAACAAGAAGACAAAAACCGCTCGTATTTGGGCCTATGTGAGAGATGAACGAGCTTGGGTAGGGCAATCACCGCCTCTGGCGTGGTACCAGTTCACTGTAGATCGCAAGGGCGAGCACCCGCAAGGACACCTGAGCGGCTATAAAGGCTGGATCCATGCCGATGGCTATGCGGGCTTCAAAGCTTTGTTTGGCCATGACAAAGCAGCAGAAATGGCCTGTATGGCGCATATCCGGCGCAAGTTCGTTGATGTTCACGCATCGCAAGGCTCAAGTATAGCTGGCGAAGCCATCCAGCGGATTGCAAAACTCTATAAGGTCGAGAAACAGGCACGCGGCAAGCCGCCGCCGGAGCGGGTGCGACAGAGGCAGGAACAGGCCAAACCTGTCTTCGATGATCTGGAAGACTGGCTCCATTCGCAGCTTGCAAGAATATCCGGCAAGTCAGCATTGGCCGGAGCAATCCGCTATGCCCTCACGCGCCTACCCAAAGCGCGCACCTATCTGGACAATGGCTCTCTGGAGCTGGACAACAATTGTGCCGAGCGGGCAATGAAGCCTGTGGCTCTTGGAAGAAAAAATTATCTCTTCATGGGCTCGGAAGGGGGCGGAAAAGCAGCGGCAATCGCCTATACCCTCATCGAAACCGCCAAGCTCAACAGTGTGGATCCCCAAGCCTGGCTCTCGTGGGTTCTGGCTCAAATCGCTGATCACAAGATCACCCGCCTCAACGATCTCATGCCGTGGTGTTACGCTGCTAAGCCAGCGTAACAGGGCCTATTTCCGTTTTGTAGGTCGGGTTCGCCGGACGCACAC
>NZ_LMCH01000039.1:0-2419 GCF_001623095.1 Pseudovibrio sp. Ad5
TCCGCCTCTTGGGTGATCCAGACATTCTTGTTCTCATTGCCGATCAAATAGGTATCGTTACCTTTTTGGCCACGAAGATGCTGCCAGTGCTCTGAATAGCCACCAGCATCGAGCGTATCGTCCCCATCGCCAGCATTAATTGTGTTGCTCCGTTCACCACCGACAATCAGATCATTGCCCGTAGTCCCTTGAAGGGCAACACGTCCAATACTGTCGATCCTGATACTGGACACACTACTGTCATCAGCAAACTGAAAGCGTTCGATATGTTCGCCCATGTCAGACAGGAACAGCGAACCGGACTGGCCATCCTTGTCCCATTGCAGACGCAAGGCCTCACCATAGTTCTCATGGCTATAGGAGCTGAGTGTTAGATCCTGAAGTGATAGGTCCTTGAAGCGAACGGTATCGTTGCCGCTGTCAGCCCACTCCGCCTCTTGGGTGATCCAGACATTCTTGTTCTCATTGCCGATCAAATAGGTATCGTTACCTTTTTGGCCACGAAGATGCTGCCAGTGCTCTGAATAGCCACCAGCATCGAGCGTATCGTCCCCATTGCCAGCATTAATTGTGTTGCTCCGTTCACCACCGACAATCAGATCATTGCCCGTAGTCCCTTGAAGGGCAACACGTCCAATACTGTCGATCTTGATACTGGACACACTACTTCCATCAGCGAACTCAAAGCGCTCGATTGGTGAAGTAGTGTTTGTCCAATTCTTGATCGTGAGAACGTCAGCAATTTCATTGAGAGGTTGGTCCCGGTTTTCCGCATCCATTAGATAGATCTGAAGATCACCGTTGTCATTTGTTATCCGTAAATCAGCAAGCGTGATACCATCTGCAAACTGGATTTTGTCCATACTGCCGGAAGTATCAAGTACGGTATCGTGACCAAAGCCGCGCATGAAGACGTAAGTGTCATCGCTAGCACCACCTTCGATCACATCATTCCCATCTCTTGCGATCAAAAGATCATTGCCATTCTCACCTTTGATGATGTGAGAACCAGACAGGTCATCTACGATATCGTTTCCATTGGCTCCTGTAATTACCCCAACTTCAGGCAGTACATCGAACTGATATACTTGGATATCGTTATAAGTAGACTGGTTTGCATCAGCTACCTGAAGCCGATGATCTCCAGGTCCACCGTCATTATATGCGTAGAAACTAAAGTCATAGTATCCTGTGGCTTCAGCAGTAAATGTTGCCGTTGTGTGATACTTATAGCTGTTATCTGATAAAACAATTTGATCGCCTATTTTCAGCAACATTCCATCATCAACATCTTCTCTGAACTTATATGTCTTACCTGCTTCCAGATAGAACTTACCTGTAAAATGGTGCAGCACATACTCAGCTAGAGAACTGCGCAAGCTGGTAACATCCTGAACTGCTGATGACTGATGTGATGCCACCCAATCTTCAAACTGATCACTCTGTAAATGTTTCGGTAATCCGGTATATTGGGTTCTGGTCACATTCAGTGCGGCGATGTTTTCTATAACGCCAACCTGCTCTCCAATTTGCAGTTCGTAGCCATCTTGGAACCTAAGTGTATCAATGCGTTTTGATGATGAGTTCCAGTTTTTGATGCGAATGCTGTCGGAGAGATCAGCAAGGGCAGCACCTGGGTTGTCTGGATCAAGGACATAGATGACCAGATCATTGCCGTCAGTGCGTAGTGTGACTTCATCAAGTTTCAGGTTTGTCAGAATGAGGAGGTCATCAGAACCGTTTTCGTCTGAGATTGTGTCTTTGCCATCGCCGCGAGAGTAGACGTACGTGTCATCTCCTGTACCGCCTTGCAGGTTGTCATCTCCAACGCCTCCAACCAGAAGATCGTTTTGCTTGCCTCCCTTGAGAGTATCATTGCCTTCGCCACCAAAGAGGCTGTCATAATCATCACCACCATCAAGGGTGTCGTTGCCTTCACGGCCAATCAAATAGTCATTGCCATCCTTGCCTTTGAGTGTCTCATTCCCAGCGGCCCCTTCAATCCAATCATGCCCGCTTGAGGCAGAGACGGTCGAGCCTTCTGCAGCCTTCCGGAAGCTGCTGGAAAAACGAGATAGCGGTACAGAGACACCAGCGGCAAACTGCAGGCTTTCAATCCGGTAAGAGGCATTGTCCCAATCCTTAATCCGAATAACATCTTCCACCTCACTGAGAGACTGGTCACGGTTATCACTCGGCAGGATGTAAATCAGCAGATCATCGCCACTTCTTTTCAAGGTGATGTCTTCAAGCTCAATGTCATCAGCAAAACGTATTACATCTGAGCTGCCACTTGCATCCTTGATTGTGTCTTTGCCATCCCCTCTGCTGAAGAGATAGGCGTCTGCGCCTTTGCCGCCTTCAAGGAGGTCATCTCCCTTACCACCAGCCAGAGTGTCATTCCCATTTTCGGCTTTCA
>NZ_LMCH01000040.1:0-4721 GCF_001623095.1 Pseudovibrio sp. Ad5
TATTCAGAGCACTGGCAGCATCTTCGTGGCCAAAAAGGTAACGATACCTATTTGATCGGCAATGAGAACAAGAATGTCTGGATCACCCAAGAGGCGGAGTGGGCTGACAGCGGCAACGATACCGTTCACTTCAAGGATCTGACGCTTCAGGATCTAACACTCAGCACGTACAGCCATGACAACTATGGTGAAGCTCTGCGCCTGCAATGGGACAAAGATGGTCAGTCCGGCTCTCTCTTCCTCTCAGACCTGGGTCAACACATAGAACGCTTCGAGTTCGCTGATGGTAGTATTCTAACAAGTCTCGAGATCACCAGTGATGTTCATGGACGTCCAAAGCTGTTTGGCACCTCCGGGGATGATTACATCATCGGAACCCAGAACAGTGATCTGATCTATGCCGGCGACGGCAACGATACTCTGGATGCTGGCGGACATACTGAACATTGGCAGCACCTACGCGGTCAGAAAGGAGACGACACCTATCTGATCCGTAAAGATGATGGCAATGTCTGGATCACTCAGCTTGGGGAATGGGCTGACAGCGGCAACGATACCGTTCGCTTCAAGGACCTATCACTTCAGGATCTAACACTCAGCTCCTATAGCCATGAGAACTATGGTGAGGCCTTGCGTCTGCAATGGGACAAGGATGGCCAGTCCGGTTCGCTGTTCCTGTCTGACATGGGCGAACATATCGAACGCTTTCAGTTTGCTGATGACAGTAGTGTGTCCAGTATCAGGATCGACAGTATTGGACGTGTTGCCCTTCAAGGGACTACGGGCAATGATCTGATTGTCGGTGGTGAACGGAGCAACACAATTAATGCTGGCGATGGGGACGATACGCTCGATGCTGGTGGCTATTCAGAGCACTGGCAGCATCTTCGTGGCCAAAAAGGTAACGATACCTATTTGATCGGCAATGAGAACAAGAATGTCTGGATCACCCAAGAGGCGGAGTGGGCTGACAGCGGCAACGATACCGTTCACTTCAAGGACCTATCACTTCAGGATCTAACACTCAGCTCCTATAGCCATGAGAACTATGGTGAGGCCTTGCGTCTGCAATGGGACAAGGATGGCCAGTCCGGTTCGCTGTTCCTGTCTGACATGGGCGAACATATTGAACGCTTCGAGTTCGCTGATGGTAGTATTCTCACAAGTCTCGAGATCACCAGTGATGCTCATGGACGTCCAAAGCTGTTTGGCACCTCCAGGGATGATTACATCATCGGAACCCAGGAGAGTGATCTGATCTATGCCGGCGATGGCAACGATACTCTGGATGCTGGTGGGCATACTGAACATTGGCAGCACCTGCGCGGTCAGGAAGGCGACGACACCTATCTGATCGGTAAAGATGATGGCGTGGTGGCAATCTCCCGAGGAGGTGAATGGGCTGAAAGCGGCACAGATACTGTTCGCTTTAAGGAGTTGTCCCTCAAAGACTTACAGCTCAGCTCCTATAGCCACGAAAACGACGGTGAAGTTTTAAAACTAACATGGAACAAGGGTGGCCAGATTGGCTCCTTGCATCTGTCAGACATGGGAGCTCATATTGAGCGCTTCGAGTTCGCCGATGGAACCAGCCTGAGAAAGATTGACATTATCAGCGATGCTCATGGGCGTTCAAAACTCCTGGGAACTTCCGGGGATGATTTCATCGTTGGGACCCAGGGCAGCAATCTGATCTATGCTGGCGATGGCAACGATACTCTGGATGCTGGTGGGCATACTGAACATTGGCAGCACCTGCGCGGTCAGGAAGGCGACGACACCTATCTGATCGGAAAAGACGATGGCGTGGTGGCAATCTCCCGAGGAGGAGAATGGGCTGAAAGCGGCACAGATACTGTTCGCTTTAAGGAGTTGTCCCTCAAAGACTTACAGCTCAGCTCCTATAGCCACGAAAACGACGGTGAAGTTTTAAAACTAACATGGAACAAGGGTGGCCAGATTGGCTCCTTGCATCTGTCAGACATGGGAGCTCATATTGAGCGCTTCGAGTTCGCCGACAGTGTCAGACTTGGAGCCATTGAGTTAAATGTTAATGGCGCAGATAATTACCATGGAACAGACAGTGACGACATCATCACAGGTATTCGAGCAGACGGCTATAAAGCCCTCAGACTGTATGGTGAAAAAGGCGATGACACACTGATCGCCGCTAAAGCTACATTGCCAGTCGGGGTTACTGACAGTGGCAATCAACATCTTTATGGGCGTCAAGGCAATGACACTTATGTCATCAGCAAGAACAGTGGTGACGTTCGAATTACCGGCTTTGCAGAAGAAGTGGGAATGGGAACGGATACAGTCCGATTTATCGACCTAACTCTGGCAGAATTGAGCATTGGGCTCGCGAGTGCAGATCCAACAAGCAAATGGAATGGAGCTTGGCATTTCAACTGGGCCGGGGAAGCTGCTCTTTTAATACAAGAAGAAGCTGAAATTGAACGCTTTGAGTTCGCTGATGGTGTCAGACTTGGAGCCATTGAGCTAGATGTTGATGGTGCTGATAATTACTACGGCACTGACAGTGACGACATCGTCACAGGTATTCGAGCAGACGGCTATAAAGCCCTCAGACTGTATGGTGAAAAAGGCGATGACACACTGATCGCCGCTAAAGCTACATTGCCAGTCGGGGTTACTGACAGTGGCAGTCAACATCTTTATGGGCGTCAAGGCAATGACACTT
This sequence comes from Pseudovibrio sp. Ad5, assembly GCF_001623095.1. NCBI lineage: Bacteria > Pseudomonadati > Pseudomonadota > Alphaproteobacteria > Hyphomicrobiales > Stappiaceae > Pseudovibrio > Pseudovibrio sp. Ad5. The sequence continues at coordinate 2,705 of NZ_LMCH01000040.1, forward strand.
ATGTCATCAGCAAGAACAGTGGTGACGTTCGAATTACCGGCTTTGCAGAAGAAGTGGGAATGGGAACGGATACAGTCCGATTTATCGACCTAACTCTGGCAGAATTGAGCATTGGGCTCGCGAGTGCAGATCCAACAAGCAAATGGAATGGAGCTTGGCATTTCAACTGGGCCGGGGAAGCTGCTCTTTTAATACAAGAAGATGCTGAAATTGAACGCTTTGAGTTCGCCGATGGAACTAGCTTGAGTGAGGTCAAATTACATAATGATGGCCAATTGGGACTGGTAGGAACGGAAGACGATGATGTGATCTTTAGCGGATCACGCTCTGAAACCATCAGTGGTAGTACAGGCTCTGATACTTTCATCTTCGCAGGTCTCAACATCGGCACAGATGTAATTACTGACTTTGTTGCCGGGGCGGGTTCTGAAGATATCATCCGTTTCGATAGCGACGTTTTAACTGACTTTGGTGCCGTACTTGCTGCAGCAAGTGATAACGGAAGCAATGTTATTATCGCGCTTGATGATGACAACTCAGTCACTTTGAGCAATATATCAAAATCAGATCTCCATTCTGATGATTTCCAATTTGTCTAATAGAAAGCATTTCATCCCCTTGGTTTTACTAACCAAGGGGATGAAAATATTGAGTTATTCCCCCTGCCAAAAGCACAAGTAAGTACCAAACCCCACCTACAGAAACCTCGACTTAAAAATGTTCTACTTGACCCATTTTTATAAAATGGTACGTTTGTCCCATTAACCGGAACGAGTCGGCTATGGAACCTAAAACTGACCTATTCAGTCGAACTTTCACTGCATCTGAAGTCGCTAAACTCATCGGCATGAACATAGAAACTTTGCGTGTATGGCGAAGGAGGAAGCAGTTTGTGCTGGAGGGAGAACGCGAAGGTTGGACACGATACACCTTCGGCGATCTCATGGTCGTTGCGACCTACAACACACTTGTGCGTGCCCACTGTACGAATGCAATGGCGGAAATGATCGCTGGCACCATTTCTATTAGAGTGGAGAGAAACTGGCCGCAGATTCTCGACGTACAAGAAGGTGTGTTCTGCATTTGCAATATGTCAGCAGATGATACGAACTTATCCATCCAGTTGTATCACGGCTTGGATGCTGTTCAAAATGCAATAGCTGACTTTATTCATACAGCAGAGCGGCAACCCGCTTTTCATGTCGTCGACTGCACGGCATTGATTGTCCAAATGCTAGGCGCCTATGACAAGCTCCAAAAAGAGCAAACCACCTAGTTCTCACTCTATTGAGTTGGGCAATAGGCCGAAACATTGAAGCTAAGACAATTCATTTGCTGCAGACCAAGATCGAGAGGGGATCGATATGGCGAGAGCGCAGTTGAACTTGAGTATCCAGCCGTATCGCATGCTGAAGAGAGCTGATGCGGCTTCCTATTGTGGTCTAAGTGCAACCAGCTTCCTGGCCAATTGTCCGGTTCCCGCTGTTCTTCTTCCCGGAGGGCGCAAGGTCTGGGACGTCAAGGATCTGGACCGTTGGATTGAAGGCTTAAAGGAAGACAGCCGTCCATCAGATGATGATCTCCTCAATCAGCTGGGGCTCTGATATGACGATAGTCCGGGTCAAAGGCTTCAAGATCTTCAATGACCAGCATGGCAAGCTGCGGTGTTATCATCGCAAGACTGGTGAGCCGATCAATCTGGAAAAGGCGCCAATTGGCAGTGCTGCCTTTCTGGCGGAATGCGAGCGACTAACAAGCTTAATGTCCGTGGCTGATACCAGCAGGCCGGGCACGCTCGGCAATCTGATTGACAAGTATCGCGCCAGCTCTACCTTTCTTGAGTTGGCTGAGCGCACCAAGGCGGATTACCAGAAGGTCTTTGATTATCTGGCGCCAATCAACAACACACCCCTCACTCGCTTTACCTCACCCTTCATTGTCAAACTCAGAGACAAGACAGAGGAGCAGCGTAAGCGGCGTTTTGCAAACTATGTAAAACAAGTGCTCTCTGTTCTGT
>NZ_LMCH01000041.1:0-7850 GCF_001623095.1 Pseudovibrio sp. Ad5
ATGCCAAAGCTGAACGGCCAGACCCTCGTCCCCGGCATGCCCGTCGAAGGCTTCATCCAAACCGGCGAACGCACCGTCCTCTCCTACTTCATAAAACCAATGCAAGACCAAATCGCTCATGCGTTGAAGGAAAAGTAAGGCGGATATACAGAAAATAGCTGGAACATACAGAGAGAAGGCAATCAGTTTATAGGCATCTGGTCAAACACTAAAAGAGGATTTGGAGCTGCTCCCTTCCAGCTCCTTGTCTTCTAAATATCGATCTTCTCTGAAAGCGAGAGTGCATCCTCAAGATCGATACCTAGGTATCTGACAGTACTGTCCATCTTAGTGTGGCCAAGAAGAAGCTGCACTGCACGAAGATTACCTGTCTTCTTGTAGATCTGCGCAACTTTGGTTCTACGCATTGAGTGTGTGCCGTAAGAACTTGGTTCTAGCCCGATTGATAAAACCCACTCTTTCAGCATTCGACCATACTGTCGCGTCGAAATGTGCGGCCTGTCATGAAACCGACCAGGCCATAAATACTCTGACCCGATCATTTCTGGACTGTCTATCCATTTTGACAAGGCTGATCTGGTTCCTTCCATGAGTTCGAACTGAACAGGCTTACCGGTCTTACTCTGTATTATTGAAGTGCGCTCTTTCACTCGTCCTGCAGTAAAGACATCGACAACCTTAAGACGTACAAGGTCACACCCTCTGAGTTTGCTATCGATTGCTGTGTTGAACAAAGCTAGCTCACGTACTTTGCCTGCAAGCTCAAGGCGAACACGAATGGCCCAAACGTGCTTTGGTAGCAAAGGGCGCTTTTGCCCGACAATCCTGCCACGATTCCAGGCTGGTTTTACTGGTCGGATCATAGGAAGGTTTGTAATGGTCATAACAGCTCCTCCATGCCATCCCTCAACCACCACATCGAACCGATTTTACTGCATGTAAAAGACGGTTTTGAGATCTAGATCTACAGACGTGGCAGAGTAGTAATATGCTCTGAGGATGAGCTTAGACTTCAATGAGCAAACGACATCTGTTTTGAACGTCAAAGTCTTTAGCTAGTTGGCATTGCTATGAAGTGGGCCACAAACGAACCTTAGGCCTATTCAATCTTTGGTTGAGACAGGCTCGCTTTGGTGATGAGGAGTTTTGTGTTTTGCAAGCTGGTATTGGAGAAAATTGCGTTTGAAAACTCTCCTAGAAAGCATGTCGGATCGTACCGCACAGAACAAGATCTAGATAAGCGCAATGTGTCGCCGTGAAACTACATTAAGAACGCTGATGTGCTTTCTCCGAATAATCAAAACTATTTCTTCACTTTCTTGCGCGTGAAAGTTTCTTTCAACTTCTCCCGTTTTGATTTGAACAAGTCCTGCAAAGCGGCGAGGGCTTTTTCGACGTTAGCAACATCTCCGCGAGCTTCTTTCACTCTGTCCGCTTTAATTGATGCCTGAATGTGGGAGAGGCCTTGCCGTGCTTTTTCGTGCTGCGCTTGGAACAGATTAAGCTTCTTCTGTGATTTGAGCGTATTCTGTTTCTCACTCAGTTGCTTAAGGGTTTCTACCGAAATACTGTAAAACTCTTTAAGACGCTCAAACTCCTGAGCGGTAAAACGGCCGAGTTTGTAAAGCTTCTTTCCTTTATCAATACGGGTTTGGCCCTTAAGAAGCAGTTTCTCGCAGCCGGTGAAATCTCTGTTGATCAAACATATCTGGAGGTCTTTGATGATCTCGCTCAGTTCACTCACAAGCTGTTCAAAGGTTTCTCGTTCATAAGGGTCCTTAAACTCATTGACCTGATCACTCATAGTCGTGAGTTCATCTCGCAACGTACCAATCCGGCTGGCAAATATTGTCGTCTTCTGATCTTCCGTTTCCGCTGCTGCTTCCGGATTTCTCGCTGCAACTGCTTTGATTTCATCCAGACTGGTTTTCATCACCTGAATTTGAACATCGATCACCTCAAAGCTGCGTCCGGGGTCTACCGCTTTGCCGGTCTCAAGAGAGGTAAGTGTCTCTTCTGCTGCGTTATAGGCGGTATCAAGTTGCTTCAAGTGCTTCCTAGCCACTGGATCTGCTTCAGCGATGTGCTCAACCTCATTGCGAAGATGATAGACAGAGAGCAACTCTTGTCTGGCCTTCGCAATCCGCGCAATCAACTTGTCGCTTTCTGAAGGCTCTACTTTTTTCTCTTCCGGCTCAAGGCCCAGATCACCATTCAGTGTGAGAATAGCCTCCATTAAATCCAGCGTGCTCTCGATGTCATCCAGATGGGTGTCACAATCGAGCTGAGTTGACGTCTCTACCATCTGCGAGGCTGTTTTCAGCAAGTTGTTCGCGAGCTTATCACTCTCCATGAATTTTTTCAGCTCAGTTTCATTGCCAAGCAGACTGTCAGCACGACTGCCCAGCAGAGAATACCGAGTGCTCAGATCTGTGACATTGAGGGAATATTGACTTCGTAGATCCTGTAGGCCGGTAAGGACACCCTCAACTGCAGTGTTAAGCTCAGAAATCGCGCCCTCAATCGCATCGACCTGAAGTTTTGCAACCTCCACATCACGATTCATGACTGCCGTCTTCAAGCCAGTCACCGCTGCCGTTCCCTTACTGTGAGCCGCTTCTGTTTCCGTTAGATCCACACCCCAGTCCACAGCCTCATTCAGCTTTGCAATGCCGATATCAAATCGAGATTGGTGATAGGAAATGCTATCCTTCAAAGACTTCAATAGATTCTCTTTGATCTCCTCAGAGGTCTTAAAGATCTTTTGCATCAATGTGAGCCCGGCTTTTGCTTCTGTCATGAAGACCTTCAGTTGAGGCAATATCTCGAAAGCCTGAACGTCATCTTGGTCAGCTAAACCCTCTGCTTTATCAAGGCTTTGCAGAGTAGATTGATGCGCCGCATTCATGTCGGAAATCTTCTCGGGCATCAGATTAGGAGACCAGATGAGATTGGCTCTCTCAATACCTTCCCGAAGGCGCTTCATATCATTGAGAATCCTGATCACTTTCCGCTCTTCCTGATCAAAGATCGGAGGATCGAGAACTTCTGTCTTTCCGCCATCCACAGACTTGGTTGATTTTGTTTTGAAAATGCTCTGCAACTGCCCATAAAGCGTATACGCGCTTGTTAGAGCAAGCTGTAGATCTGGAATGACTTCATCTTCATCCTCAGTATCCCGTTCAGCGATATCCAGTGCATCTGCCGTAAGCTGTTTTGCTTCTTTCAGGATGCCATCGAACTCAACCAGAACCTCATTCTCCAGCGTTGTACGCCACTTGGCCTCGGCCTCATTCAACCCTTTTTGAAGCTTCGCCAAATTGGCAAGCAACTTCACAAGCGTTTTTTGAGAGGTATCGTCATCTCTAACCAGGGCTTCAGAGACATTTAAGTCCGCCGGATCTTCTGGCTGAGGCACTGAGGCAGGTTCATAACTCTCTGGCGTTGCCTTCTTGCCTTTTCTCAAACCTTTAGGTTTAACAAAACAGGCCTCCATATTGGCCAGAGCCAGAGGCAGCTGCGCCAGAATTTCTCTTGCGTCTTTAACACGCCCAGCATTTAGCAGTGCTTCTGCTTCAAAAACAATTTCACCTGCAGCTGTGTTGTAACTGAGAAAATCTGCCGCCTGCCTATCATAGGCAATTTCCCGGCGGCGCTCATAAAGCGCTGCGATTTTGGACTGAGCCTCAACAATATCCGCCATGAACAGATTAACTTTGGCAGATGTGTCTACCCCTCGCTCAAAGGCAACCACCATGCCATCCAAGGCAATCTGAGCATTTTCCTTATGATCGGCGGCTTCCTCCACTTTGTTCGCACCAATGGCTTCATCTGCATCATCAAGGAACTGCTTTGTCTTTTGTGAAAAGTTCTCGAATATCTTGAGTTCTTCATTATCGGTGAAGTCACCAGTATGTGCGGCTAACTTGTCATAATCCGCACGCAACATTGCGATCTTCTTGGCCAGCTTCCCAGCTGCTCCACCTTGGTCCTGCTCTGGCGTGAACTGCACAAAGTCCTGTACACGAAACATCAAGTTGTTAAGGGGCCGACGCGCTTGCGTAATCTGCCCGTCAGCCGCAACAAGTTCTCCAGCTTGTACATGGTGTTCTGCGGTTTTGACAAAAAAGTCAAAGTCCGTCATTTGCTTGGAGAAGCGCTTGAAGGATCTTTGATATTGCTCATTTTCTTGAGCAAGAGCCTGTAACTCAGGAAAAAGGTCGTAAGCAGGCTTTGCAGCGATTTTGAGTTGCTCAACTTGGTCAAAGGCTATGTTTGTTGCAGAAACGGTCTCCTGCCGGATTTCCTCCAGTTTCTTAAGACTGCTTCTGGCCTTATCATTCTTTGCAGCTGCATTCTGGTTTTCACCATGAATAAGGTCAGTTTGTGCGTTTTTCGTCAAAGACATAACATTTTTGAACTCATGCTCAAATTGCTTAACGTTGGATCCACCGGCCTCGACTTTACTTTTGTCTTTGAAAATTTGCTCGGCTTGCCGACGGATTGTCGTCGTTTCTTTGAAAAGTAGTTTTTGCTCAGGATCTTTCAGCTTCGTTTCATCAATACTATCATCCGTTTCGTCACCCAGATCCGGATTTAAGATTTTACGCAAGACAAATCGCTGCATATTCGCTTGATGATCTTCCGCTTCTGTAATGAACTTTTCGACACCAACATAGTCTGCCTTTTGAACTGCTGAGTTCGCCTGACTGAGCGCTTTCTGAGCTGCTTCATGCTCCACATCAAACCATTTTAAGAACAACTTTGAATCTTCAACCACGCCTCTGTTTTCAGCCGTTTTGCTCACATCCCGTTCAACAAGTGACAGCTTGAGCATAGTCGCGTTCAGACGCGAGTCTGCGTCCCGCTTACCTGCCCGCACGGCTGCTGCCAGATCATTTTTACGTGATTGAGTGCGGTCCAGCGCCTCCTCAGCCATTTCTGGTTTTGGAATATTGATACCCGTATTGACGTCACGAAGCGCTTCTCGCGCGATTGCATAGGCTTTGTCAACCTCATCAACATTGACGTCAGATTTTACTAGGGCAGTGCGCTCACCATAAAGGATCTCCAACTCTGAGTTGAGTTTAGCAGACTGGGCACGCAAGCCTGTAAGGATCTCATCCATTGATTTGTTGGCTTTATGTGCCAGAAGCTCAACATCCCCATAAAGAGTGTAGGCCTCTAGAATGCCAGCCTCAAGTTTCTCGACTTTCCCTTCATCAGCTCCCTTGGAGGAAAGAGCTGAGTGTTGCGCACCGAGTACATGTACAAAATCAGAGAACTTGGTTTTTACGTTTTCAAACTGGGCTTTATATGGGCCATTGGGAACAGTTTCGCCGAGCTTGTCGGCATGTCCTATTTTGGGTACCAGCCTCGTAATTTCTGTCGCTAGAACATTACGTTTATCTGTCCAGCTTGCTTCTTCTTCGAGGTCAAACAGTGGAATTTCGTAGAACACGTCACCATCTGCGTCATCTCCATTCTCAACGGTCTGAGATGATGGTTCCGGCTCCTTGGGAGATCCTTTGGCATTGATCTCCTGCATCATTCCAATGATCCAGGCCTCTACTTGTGGATCCTGAGACTCATTTTCCTGATCTTCAAACCTAACCTTACCCATCAAGACACTCCATCCAGTCACTCGAAATGGTCTTATGACTTTATTTTCTATCGAGTATGAGTGCCTTTGTAGTAAATCTACTACACCTGTCTTGTTATTGGTGAATACATTACAGTAATTTCATGAGTTTTTTTCTTTACTTGTGCTAAAATTTTCTTTGTCTTGTTGCATTGGGTGGTTGCACAGGCTCAGGACTCTGATGCCTTTTCATTTTGTGCCAAGTTATAAGGTTATCTCGATGCAGATGATTAGGCCTTTTAGGTTTATATCATTCAGCACAGACAATAGTTTGATACTCAGGCAAAACAGCAGTTCAACTTGAATACGGTATCTTCGCTCATCTGACGATCTGATTCCGGAGTAATTTAACGCGGGTGGGAGTTGTATGACATCAGAAACAGTGGCGGAAATGGGCAAAAATACTATTCTAGTGCTAGCTGCTAGATTGGCCAGTTCCAGACTGTATAATATCGACCTAAAGTTGAGAACTCTCACCGATAGAGATTACATCGAGTCAAATCGAATGGCAGCTAATGGTCAAACAAGTCTTGCTGAGCAGATGACGGAATTACATCTGGTAATTCCTGTGCATCTGCTCGAGCACTTCCAGTGGAGGTGTTACTATCTGTCGTATCTGCATAACGGAGAATGCACTGTTTACGCGCCGCTTTACCGAAGTTATTCAGGGTAAATGACGGCAACTCTTTGTACCCATTAATATATAGTGCGAAACATTTGCAAATCAAGAATGGTGGGCAAGGCAAAACCTTAGTATTGCTATCTCTAGCAAGGAGATACCATATGAGCAGCTGTACTAACAATTTTACTGATCTTGGTCCGACACCAATTCTAGGGTCAAACCGTTTCAGAATTTGGTCTGAGAATGTTAGTGCATATTTTATTATTGACGTCGCGATGCCAAATCCGATGTTTTTTAATAATGGTCCTGTGCCAGTAATGTTCGTGACCGATGGCAACATATGCTTTGGTGCTGCGTCGACTTTACTGAACTCGCTGGCAATGGAGCCAGATGGGCCTCCACCACACTGCATTGTTGGCATCGGGTATGATGTTTCTGGGAGAGGTGAAAAAGCAGAACACCTAGCAATTCGCACACGTGATCTTTCCCCATGTGAAGACAAGCGATTTGAAGCCATGATGCGCCGCGCACCAGCACCGTTTACTTGGCAAGATGAAATTCAGGCAGGTGGCGCAACTTCCTTCTTAGCTTTTGTTCTAGAGGAACTATCTCCATGGCTTGCTAGTCGTTTCGATTTAGATCTGACCCAAACCACGCTAACGGGTATTTCCATGGGAGGACTATTCGTACTCAATACGGCCTTTGCTCAGCCAGAAGCATTTCAACGATATGTGGCTATTAGCCCAGCCATCTGGTGGGCTGATAGCTTTCTCATTGCGCTAGAAGAGCAAACGAGTACGAAAAGGCAGAATGTCAAAATGGATATATTCATGGCCGTAGGTGAGCTTGAGGAAGCTGCTGACGCACATGCTAAAATGGTATCCAATCTCGTTAAACTGGTGGACCAGATGGATTCCCGCTCAATTTCTGGGCTAAGATTGAACCACAAAATCTTAAAAGGAGAATCTCATATGAGTGTTTTCAGTCCAGCTTTTAGTCGGGCCTGTCGTGCTCTATTTGCAGGCCAAAATCGCAATGAAAGTTGGGCCAACCTTTGAAACTGGTATCAACGATCTAAATTTGCTCCTCCTGTAGAGAAGTCATTCGGTTAATTGGGGTCGGCTAGCTAGAGAGGAAATTCAACGGAAAAATCTAGCTTTCCTCTCTCTATAGTAAGTCGAACCAGAATAACCTAGAGTTGAAACATCGGGCTGCTTGGCTGTCTCCAACAGCAGGCTGAATGGCCGGTGTTGGTCACAAGCGACTTGCTACACCAGCGAGGCTCTGTGCTTTGACCAACGTCAGCAATGAGCGTATTAATACCGAGTAGAGAACTTCCTATCCCACAAACCAGTCGCCTGCCCCCCTGACGTTGCCTCAATCCTTGATAGAAATACACGAACGTCTGGTTAGTGGTACATCGCAAACGAAGCATTCAATCCATTTCTTAAGCTTCTTCATAACACCCAACGCACAACACTTCATCTAAACCAATCAGTTAGAAGATATTTTTCGTTTCACTTGACCCAATTTCGAGAGTGAGTCGAGCATGACTGGGAATAGTGACACTTACAACCGTACATATAC
>NZ_LMCH01000042.1:0-1557 GCF_001623095.1 Pseudovibrio sp. Ad5
TGTCCGGTAATTAGACTGTAGGTACGTGCGTATTACCATCAAGGCCACGGCCCGCGTGCCGATAAACAGGTCGGATACATAGTAGCGACTTCAAGGTTCCAAGTAAAAACTCTCTTGCGAAATGCAGACGGTCCATACCATTACCGGACATTTGAATGCTTCCATCAAGAGTTGAAGCTGTTCGCAAAGCAGATACACTGTGAGAACAATCTTTCATGGATGTATTTGACTACTATGCAAGACGTAAAGTTAGTTCCTGTGCTTGCACCACCTGCCACAGTATTTCTAAACTCACGCACCTTTGTACTTGCATTTCCAGATGAGGCTGATATTCGGAAATGCTGCGTTCCAGCGGACGATTTTTTCAAGACGAAGAATCGAACCAGTATGTAGGACGACAAAATGGAATTCCCTAGCTCAGCACTTCCACAGCATCGTAGCTTTATTTCACAGGCCATTCTCAAGTTCAAAAGCGACAAGCGCATTGTAGGCTTGGCATGCTCCGGCTCATACAGCGATAACACCCTAGATGAGTATAGCGATTTAGATTTTGTCGTCGCCGTCGATCCTCTCCATTACGAAGAAGTATTTACAAAGCGATTTGAAATGATCGCCGAGCTCGGCGACCTTGTGTCTGCCTTCTCAGGAGACCATGTCGGAGAACCCAGACTTGTAATTGCGCTTTATGGCCCAGATGGACTTCATATTGATTTTAAGTTTGCCAAAGCGAACGATATCTCAGACCGCGTGGATGAACCAACAATTTTGTGGGAACGAACCGGCCAACTCTCTGAGGCTTTGGCTAAGGGACATGGTGCCTACCCTAGGCTTGATGAACAGTGGGTCGAAGACAGGTTTTGGACTTGGATGCATTATTGCGCGGGAAAAATTTGTCGAGGCGAGTACTTTGAAGCCTTGGATTTCCTGAGCTTCATACGAGTGCAAGTTCTTGGGCCATTAGCTTTGCAACAGGCTGGTTACGAGCCAAGAGGAGTAAGGAAAATTGAGTTCGTGCTACCCAAGTTTGCCATGCAGCTTCTTTCAACTGTATGCCAACCTGAAAAGGAACAACTGAAGCTTGCCGCTGAAAATGCAGCCTCTATCTATCTAGACATGAGAAGTTCGGAAGTTTCAACACAAGACAGAGCAAAACAGATTGCAATGTCTGCACTACAAAAAATCTAGGCTTTTAGATCGAGTTTATTCTACGGAAGGTATTTCTAAACAGTGCCTTCCGTTCCCTGCTGCAAGATACGGAGACGTTGGGGATGTTCGAGTGAATAGCACGTTTACCCGCAAAGGCGCTTATCGCAATCTCTACAGACAGGCGTAAGTTGGGTGAGATCGCTCCGAGGTTGAAGTCGAGCATTGACTAGGGCTGTCTAAGTTTGCCAAATGTTGCAATGGTCACGCAGCAACATTTCTGTACTGGGCCATATGTATGGACCGCCTGCATTTCGCAAGAGAGTTTTTACTTGGAACCTTGAAGTCGCTACTATGTATCCGACCTGTTTATCGGCACGCGGGCCGTGGCCTTGATGGTAATACGCACGTACC
>NZ_LMCH01000043.1:0-1159 GCF_001623095.1 Pseudovibrio sp. Ad5
TCCCGAACTCGGAAGTGAAACGCCCCTGCGCCAATGGTACTTCGTCTTAAGACGCGGGAGAGTAGGGCGCCGCCGGGCATGAATAATACACACCGACAAATCTCTACAAAATAAAACAGAACAAACATATCAGACAAAAAGCCCCCAATGCATAATGCATGGGGGCTTTTTTGCGTTCTAACGGAAGCTTTCCTAGCTAGAAGGGGAGAGCCGAGAGATGAGCCTCAGCCTGCCAAGAATTAAAACACTCCCTTAGCACCGAATATACACCCAACAGTTGGCCTCTATGGCTGGTGATCCCCTGGGTTGCTAGGCCACCTGATCGAAGAATATCCTTGAAGCTTATGATCTTCCTCGATGTAAGAAGTGCTTTGAGCCTCTCTTTGGGGCACGGCTCTGTTATGAGGCTGACTGATTATTCAATTATCGCGCGCCATTTCTCTTACCTCTCTCCTTTCAATGTTTGCCTCTGATTGGTGACGCTGATCTCTTTGGCTCCAACCTTGGCTTGTTCAGCACTCTGGCGCTAGCTGTAAGAGTAGGGGGTAGGGAATGTTTGCTGCCAGGGTCTCTGTCTGCGCTTCGTCATGTTCTCTTGTGTGTCTCCATCTCTCATTGTTGCTCCTGGAGTGCTGTGCTGTTTGGCGGAGCTCTTTCTTAGGCAGCTTTTGTGGGGTCTGGGGCGGTCTTGATTGGTGTGTGTTTTTTCCCAGTGTCTGTGCAAATTTTGGTTTTGTTAATTTTTGGTGTTTTGGCTGGTTGTTATTGGCTTGTTTCTGGGGTTTTTGGGTGTCTGGTGGTGGTATGTGGGTTGATATATGAAGTTATTGAATTGTTTGAATTTTAGTTTTTGCCCGATTGTTTTGTTTTTTTGGAGTTTGCGTGTTGACGGGTCGGTCTGGTATCCCTATAACCCGCTTCACGCCACCGGGGCGGGCCACTGAGGCGCGGTTCTGGAGGCACAAAAACAGAAGGATTTACGGGGTTTTTAAGAGGTCTTGTAAGTCTGGATATTGAGGCGAAAGTCTCTGCTCATTGACAATTGAATACGGAAGAAGAAAGAGAAACGTGGACGGCGGTTATTCGCGAGTGTCTTGGTAACAAGACGCTGTTACGGAATAGCTGACTTAGTTTACGTTTTTCAGAACACCAAAGATTT
>NZ_LMCH01000044.1:0-1641 GCF_001623095.1 Pseudovibrio sp. Ad5
TTCTCAGCTGCAGCGCTGGCGGTCCGTGTGTTGTGCCCCATTGTTCACTCCTAATCTCATGATCATGAGCCAAAACACTCCCTTATTCAAATTAACCGATCTGTCCATAAGGCTTCGATGGGGAACAACGTTTACATGATAACCCCTTTGAAACATTCTTGTTATGTCCACCTAAAACGAACTAAAATAACAATATACAAAGTAGCACTTGGGCCAATTCCGAAGGCCCGCTCAACGAGGCGGGCTTCACCTAGAACATTCTTCGAGAAATTGAAGGCACCAGCCTGACCTTTGCGTAGAGCCCGCATTACTTCAAAGCCTTTGATCATCGCATAGGCGGCCCTTATGGTTTTGAACCCACGTACAGGTTTGATGAGCTGTTTCAGCTTGCCGTGATCAGCTTCGATGATATTGCTCAGATACTTCACTTGGTGATGTTCAATGTCCGTGGGGCATTTTCCTTCTGTTTTCAACTCGGATATAGCAAGGCCATATGTTGGGGCCTTGTCGGTGTTGATAGTATTGCCGAACTTGTCTACGGCTCGGTAGAGATAGGTCCATTTCCCGCCAACCTTTATGTAGTTTTCTTCAACCCGCCAACAGCAGGAGGATGGACACCGCCATTGCCAACGCAGTCGCTTTTCCATCTCCTGGGCATATCTCTAGATCCATCTGTAAATTGTAGCATGATCAACGCAAACGCCGCGCTCAACCATTATCTGTTCAAGGTCACGATAACTGATGCCGTATCTGCAATACCAGCGAACCGCCCATAATGCCACTTCACCACTGAATAGCGGCCTTTCGAAGCATTTATGGTGACTAATATTAATGCTTGTATATTAGCAATTAAATAGCTCATCTGATATAATTGCTATTATGGAAGCATTTAAACTCACATCACCAGATGAAATCCTAACAGCTCTTGCTCGGCGCATTCAGGAGCGGCGCATCTCCGCTGATCTTACCCAAAAAGAACTAGCGGCTCGATCAGGCGTTTCATACTCTTCAGTGCGCCTATTAGAGACTAATGGAAAAGGTTCTCTGTTAGCCGCAATTAAGTTGGCTTTTGCCTTGGATGCAGAAGACGGTTTCGAAACATTATTTAAGAACAAAATCCCACGATCTATTGAAGATGTTATCGATAAACGTAAACGAGTGCGGCGATAAGTACCCTCCAGTTGCACATTGCTTTTTCGTTTCACTCAAAATTGGAGGAGAGAACCCAGGATATGCCAGTTAGCTTGGAAAGATCAAACTCGCCATCGTCAAGAAGGTTCAGCTCTGTTTGCACCTTTGATGATACTGAGCTTGTAAGATCGGTCATCATGGAATGGCCGCGATATGCCAAACAAGCGGGCTAAACACATAGGAGAACTAAGAAAGTGATCGTCAACTCAATAGTGTTCGTGGGCACCAACCAACATCCTCTAGCTTGTTTGTGAGACTGAAGTGTTTGTTGGCGACCTTCCTAGTTGAGTGCCGATGCCAAATTGACGGTGGTTTCAACTGGTGGATGGACCGCCTGCTCCCCCGAGGCGCAGGCTCTATAGTGATCCTGTTGTTATTCAACCGGAGCAGTCCCATGACCACAGAACTTCTTTCCGTCGGCATCGACATTGGCAAAGATACATTGCACAT
>NZ_LMCH01000045.1:0-2112 GCF_001623095.1 Pseudovibrio sp. Ad5
GGATTGAAAATCCGCGTGTCGGTGGTTCGAATCCGCCTCCGGGCACCACTTATCTTGTTGAAATTACTAGATAATAAACTGAGTATTCGCTCAGCTTTCTCAAGGTTTGACACTTTTTTTTGGTGAGGTTTGACACTTTTGCTCTATCCGCTTGCTGAACTCTTTCCCTCGCAGTGTGATTTCCTTCTCAAATCGGACAGCAATATCCAACATGTTTTTCCGTAAATCAGCCCCTTTTGCATAAAGCCGCGCCATGGCTTCGCTCTCATGCCCAAGCGCAGCAGCAAGATCTCTGTCGTTCAGTCCAATCTCCCGCAAAATAGTTGCCACCGTATGCCGCAGACCATAAAGAGTAAGGCCTGGCTCAATCAGGTTCTGTTTCTCAAGTTGGATGCGCAGTTTGCGCCATGATGCTCTGAACCCCGAGACAGTCCATGGTTGCCCTCTGGAGTTTGCACAAAGCGTTGGCACTTTGTGATTTGGCGCATCTTCAAGAGTTGCTTTCAAAGGTGCAATGACAGGCCAAAAGACCGGAGCCCCTGTTTTGGCGCGCCGTGTTGAGATGAATCCATTTTGATATTGCTGCTTGGAAAGCGTGAGTGCATCTTGCGGACCAAGCCCCGTATACATCATCAAGGTAAGGGCAGGGACCATTTGAGGAGGGGCATGTTTTAAAACGATCCTGCGCTCGTCATCTGTCCAGGGCCTGTTAGCTATTGGAGCGTTCTTAGGTTTGCGAATGGATTTAACCCCAAGAGCAGGGTTTCTTTGACGAACCCACGTTCTTTGCCCCAAGAAAACAGAACAGAGAGCACTTGTTTTACATAGTTTGCAAAACGCCGCTTACGCTGCTCCTCTGTCTTGTCTCTGAGTTTGACAATGAAGGGTGAGGTAAAGCGAGTGAGGGGTGTGTTGTTGATTGGCGCTAGATAATCAAAGACCTTCTGGTAATCCGCCTTGGTGCGCTCAGCCAACTCAAGAAAGGTAGAGCTGGCGCGATACTTGTCAATCAGATTGCCGAGCGTGCCCGGCCTGCTGGTATCAGCCACTGACATCAAGTTTGTTAGTCGCTCGCATTCTGCCAGAAAGGCAGCACTGCCGATTGGCGCTTTTTCCAGATTGATCGGCTCACCAGTCTTGCGATGATAACACCGCAGCTTGCCATGCTGGTCATTGAAGATTTTGAAGCCTTTAACCCGGATTATCGTCATATCAGGCTCCCAGCTGATTGAGGAGATCATCATCTGATGGACGGCTGTCTTCCTTTAAGCCTTCAATCCAGCGATCCAGATCCTTGACGTCCCAGACCTTGCGCCCTCCAGGAAGAAGAACAGCGGGAACCGGACAATTGGCCAGGAAGCTGGTTGCACTTAGACCACAATAGGAAGCCGCATCGGCTCTCTTCAGCATGCGATACGGCTGGATACTCAAGTTCAACTGCGCTCTCGCCATATCGATCCCCTCTTGATCTTTAGGCTATAGATGTTTTGATGCCGATAGCATGGGCCTGTGATTTAATGAGCTAAAGCGGTTATTCGCTCTCCTCACAAACCTTGGTGCAAGATACGAGCACTTTCAAAAACAAAGCTCCGCAATCGACAATATGATAGGCAGGCTGACGTTTTGAGCTTCGCATAATCTGAGTGATCGCCTCCAGAAGCTCTTCCAGTCCGACATGCATCTCTATTTGAATATTTTCCTCATCCATTGCATTGTTGCAAAGGCAGAAAACACTACTTTCTGTGCCAAGAATACCAGACCATTTGTTGGCGAGTTGCTGTGAGACAGTCCCGGCAATCAGCTCTGCAATCGTATTTGTGCAGTGAGAGCGTACCATGTTGTGGTAGGTGGCAACGGCCATCAGATCATTAAAGGTATATCGGGTCCAGCCTTGGCGCTCGCCCTCAAGCACCAACTGCTTCCGCCGCCTCAAGACCCGCAACGTCTCAATATTCATCCCAACGATCTTGGCAACTTCGGACGCCGTATATGTACGGTTGTAAGTGTCACTATTCCCAGTCATGCTCGACTCACTCTCGAAATTGGGTCAAGTGAAACGAAAAATATCTTCTAACTGATTGGTTTAGATGAAGTGTTGTGCGTTGGGTGTTA
>NZ_LMCH01000046.1:0-1391 GCF_001623095.1 Pseudovibrio sp. Ad5
TCCGCCTCTTGGGTGATCCAGACATTCTTGTTCTCATTGCCGATCAAATAGGTATCGTTACCTTTTTGGCCACGAAGATGCTGCCAGTGCTCTGAATAGCCACCAGCATCGAGCGTATCGTCCCCATTGCCAGCATTAATTGTGTTGCTCCGTTCACCACCGACAATCAGATCATTGCCCGTAGTCCCTTGAAGGGCAACACGTCCAATACTGTCGATCTTGATACTGGACACACTACTTCCATCAGCGAACTCAAAGCGTTCTATGTGTTGACCCAGGTCTGAGAGGAAGAGAGAGCCGGACTGATCATCTTTGTCCCATTGCAGGCGCAGAGCTTCACCATAGTTCTCATGGCTGTACGTGCTGAGTGTTAGATCCTGAAGCGTCAGATCCTTGAAGTGAACGGTATCGTTGCCGCTGTCAGCCCACTCCGCCTCTTGGGTGATCCAGACATTTTTGTTCTCATTGCCGATCAAATAGGTATCGTTACCTTTTTGGCCACGAAGATGCTGCCAGTGCTCTGAATAGCCACCAGCATCGAGCGTATCGTCCCCATCGCCAGCATTAATTGTGTTGCTCCGTTCACCACCGACAATCAGATCATTGCCCGTAGTCCCTTGAAGGGCAACACGTCCAATACTGTCGATCCTGATACTGGACACACTACTGTCATCAGCAAACTGAAAGCGTTCGATATGTTCGCCCATGTCAGACAGGAACAGCGAACCGGACTGGCCATCCTTGTCCCATTGCAGACGCAAGGCCTCACCATAGTTCTCATGGCTATAGGAGCTGAGTGTTAGATCCTGAAGTGATAGGTCCTTGAAGCGAACGGTATCGTTGCCGCTGTCAGCCCATTCCCCAAGCTGAGTGATCCAGACATTGCCATCATCTTTACGGATCAGATAGGTGTCGTCTCCTTTCTGACCGCGTAGGTGCTGCCAATGTTCAGTATGTCCGCCAGCATCCAGAGTATCGTTGCCGTCGCCGGCATAGATCAGATCACTGTTCTGGGTTCCGATGATGTAATCATCCCCGGAGGTGCCAAACAGCTTTGGACGTCCATGAACATCACTGGTGATCTCGAGACTTGTTAGAATACTACCATCAGCGAACTCGAAGCGTTCTATGTGTTGACCCAGGTCTGAGAGGAAGAGAGAGCCGGACTGACCATCTTTGTCCCATTGCAGGCGCAGAGCTTCACCATAGTTGTCATGGCTGTACGTGCTGAGTGTTAGATCCTGAAGCGTCAGATCCTTGAAGTGAACGGTATCGTTGCCGCTGTCAGCCCACTCCGCCTCTTGGGTGATCCAGACATTCTTGTTCTCATTGCCGATCAAATAGGTATCGTTACCTTTTTGGCCACGAAGATGCTGCCAGTGCTCTGAAAC
>NZ_LMCH01000047.1:0-779 GCF_001623095.1 Pseudovibrio sp. Ad5
GGCTCACGGCTGTAACACTGACCGGTCAACTATCGCGCACTTTATATGCATCTGGTCTTTCTCTAGTGTCTGTCCTTTAAGAGTTGCCTCTGATTGGTGACGCTGATCTCTTTGGCTCCAACCTTGGTTTGCTCAGCACTCTGGCGCTAGCTGTAAGAGTAGGGGGTAGGGAATGTTTGCTGCCAGGGTCTCTGTCTGCGCTTCGTCATGTTCTCTTGTGTGTCTCCATCTCTCATTGTTGCTCCTGGAGTGCTGTGCTGTTTGGCGGAGCTCTTTCTTAGGCAGCTTTTGTGGGGTCTGGGGCGGTCTTGATTGGTGTGTGTTTTTTCCCAGTGTCTGTGCAAATTTTGGTTTTGTTAATTTTTGGTGTTTTGGCTGGTTGTTATTGGCTTGTTTCTGGGGTTTTTGGGTGTCTGGTGGTGGTATGTGGGTTGATATATGAAGTTATTGAATTGTTTGAATTTTAGTTTTTGCCCGATTGTTTTGTTTTTTTGGAGTTTGCGTGTTGACGGGTCGGTCTGGTATCCCTATAACCCGCTTCACGCCACCGGGGCGGGCCACTGAGGCGCGGTTCTGGAGGCACAAAAACAGAAGGATTTACGGGGTTTTTAAGAGGTCTTGTAAGTCTGGATATTGAGGCGAAAGTCTCTGCTCATTGACAATTGAATACGGAAGAAGAAAGAGAAACGTGGACGGCGGTTATTCGCGAGTGTCTTGGTAACAAGACGCTGTTACGGAATAGCTGACTTAGTTTACGTTTTTCAGAACACCAAAGATTT
>NZ_LMCH01000048.1:0-1159 GCF_001623095.1 Pseudovibrio sp. Ad5
TCCCGAACTCGGAAGTGAAACGCCCCTGCGCCAATGGTACTTCGTCTTAAGACGCGGGAGAGTAGGGCGCCGCCGGGCATGAATAATACACACCGACAAATCTCTACAAAATAAAACAGAACAAACATATCAGACAAAAAGCCCCCAATGCATAATGCATGGGGGCTTTTTTGCGTTCTAACGGAAGCTTTCCTAGCTAGAAGGGGAGAGCCGAGAGATGAGCCTCAGCCTGCCAAGAATTAAAACACTCCCTTAGCACCGAATATACACCCAACAGTTGGCCTCTATGGCTGGTGATCCCCTGGGTTGCTAGGCCACCTGATCGAAGAATATCCTTGAAGCTTATGGTCTTCCTCGATGTAAGAAGTGCTTTGAGCCTCTCTTTGGGGCACGGCTCTGTTATGAGGCTGACTGATTATTCAATTATCGCGCGCCATTTCTCTTACCTCTCTCCTTTCAATGTTTGCCTCTGATTGGTGACGCTGATCTCTTTGGCTCCAACCTTGGCTTGTTCAGCACTCTGACGCTAGCTGTAAGAGGAGGTGGTGTGGGATGTTTGATGCCAGGGTCTCTGTCTGCGCTTCGTCATGTTCTCTTGTGTGTCTCCATCTCTCATTGTTGCTCTTGGAGTTCTGTGCTGTTCGGTGAGGTTCTTTGTTAGCCAGGTTTTGTGTGTTTTGGGGTGGTCTTGATTGGTGTGTGTTTTTTCCCAGTGTCTGTGCAAATTTTGGTTTTGTTAATTTTTGGTGTTTTGGCTGGTTGTTATTGGCTTGTTTCTGGGGTTTTTGGGTGTCTGGTGGTGGTATGTGGGTTGATATATGAAGTTATTGAATTGTTTGAATTTTAGTTTTTGCCCGATTGTTTTGTTTTTTTGGAGTTTGCGTGTTGACGGGTCGGTCTGGTATCCCTATAACCCGCTTCACGCCACCGGGGCGGGCCACTGAGGCGCGGTTCTGGAGGCACAAAAACAGAAGGATTTACGGGGTTTTTAAGAGGTCTTGTAAGTCTGGATATTGAGGCGAAAGTCTCTGCTCATTGACAATTGAATACGGAAGAAGAAAGAGAAACGTGGACGGCGGTTATTCGCGAGTGTCTTGGTAACAAGACGCTGTTACGGAATAGCTGACTTAGTTTACGTTTTTCAGAACACCCGCGAATG
>NZ_LMCH01000049.1:0-731 GCF_001623095.1 Pseudovibrio sp. Ad5
ACCAGCGCGGTGGAGATGATGGGTCCGATGCCGGGGATACTCATCAGCAGTTGGCAGCCAACGTCATATTTGCTGATCTGTTCGATCTCGGTACTGGTCGCATCGATGCGTTCGTCTAGCCACAGCCGGTCTTCATAAAGGCCGATCAGGATGTCGTGCATGCGCGGAGAAATCTCATCATCGCGATTGTCGAGAATGGCGAACAGAGAGTTTCTCAAGCTGCAACAGGAAGGCCCGGATCTGATTGATGGTGGCGGTACGACGCGAGACCAGTCGGGACCGAACCCGGTGCAGAGCTTGCAGATCGAGCTGATCCTGGCTCTTTTCCTGCACGTAATTCAAATTGGGCCGCAGCACGGCCTCGGCCACAGCTTCAGCATCGTTGTAATCGTTCTTCTGGCCTTTGACGAAAGGCTTGGTGTATTTGGCGGCGATGATACGGGGATCGAACCCCAGTTTGCGCAATGTTCGGCTAACAAAATGCGCACTCATGCACGCTTCCATGCCCACAATACAGCGCGGCAACTTCTCGAACGTCGCCACGAGGGACAAACGCCTGATCTTTTTGCGAAAAGCGTAGCTGCCATCATCATTGAACCCAACGATGTGCAATGTATCTTTGCCAATGTCGATGCCGACGGAAAGAAGTTCTGTGGTCATGGGACTGCTCCGGTTGAATAACAACAGGATCACTATAGAGCCTGCGCCTCGGGGGAGCAGGCGGTCCATCC
>NZ_LMCH01000050.1:0-696 GCF_001623095.1 Pseudovibrio sp. Ad5
TTGCCTCTGATTGGTGACGCTGATCTCTTTGGCTCCAACCTTGGCTTGTTCAGCACTCTGACGCTAGCTGTAAGAGGAGGTGGTGTGGGATGTTTGATGCCAGGGTCTCTGTCTGCGCTTCGTCATGTTCTCTTGTGTGTCTCCATCTCTCATTGTTGCTCTTGGAGTTCTGTGCTGTTCGGTGAGGTTCTTTGTTAGCCAGGTTTTGTGTGTTTTGGGGTGGTCTTGATTGGTGTGTGTTTTTTCCCAGTGTCTGTGCAAATTTTGGTTTTGTTAATTTTTGGTGTTTTGGCTGGTTGTTATTGGCTTGTTTCTGGGGTTTTTGGGTGTCTGGTGGTGGTATGTGGGTTGATATATGAAGTTATTGAATTGTTTGAATTTTAGTTTTTGCCCGATTGTTTTGTTTTTTTGGAGTTTGCGTGTTGACGGGTCGGTCTGGTATCCCTATAACCCGCTTCACGCCACCGGGGCGGGCCACTGAGGCGCGGTTCTGGAGGCACAAAAACAGAAGGATTTACGGGGTTTTTAAGAGGTCTTGTAAGTCTGGATATTGAGGCGAAAGTCTCTGCTCATTGACAATTGAATACGGAAGAAGAAAGAGAAACGTGGACGGCGGTTATTCGCGAGTGTCTTGGTAACAAGACGCTGTTACGGAATAGCTGACTTAGTTTACGTTTTTCAGAACACCAAAGATTT
>NZ_LMCH01000051.1:0-579 GCF_001623095.1 Pseudovibrio sp. Ad5
ATTGTAAATAAGTCAAGTAGTGATTGACTCGGATGTTCACCGCATCCATCACCGCCGTTCACAATAGCAATGTCTAATTTTTCGAGTCCCGCATAGTAATTTTCTTCTGAGTGTCTAATCACTGCGACATTGACCCCGACGGCTTGCATTGTGAGCAGTGTATCGTAGAGCGTTTCTCCTTTTGTCATGCTAGAGCTCGCTGCATCAAAAGAAACAACCTCCACACCTAACTTTTTCTCTGCTACTTCAAAACTCGTATGTGTTCTCGTACTTGGTTCAAAAAACATATTGACCGCGAAAGTCTGTTCATTAAAAGTCGCTTTTTTCCCGCGTTTAAACTGTGCCGCCTGCTCTAATAAATGCTCGATTTCATGGACGGTTAATGCTTCCATTGACAACAAATTTTTCATTTAAAGCGCCACCTTTTCTACTTCATTTTATAGAAAAACCTCTGTAAATTTTTTGTCTGCAGAGGTTTTTTTGTCATGTGTTATGCTGATCTGTGCTCGGCTGGTAATACTAAGTTTAAGATAATCCCAATAACTGCCGCGAGCGCCATACCAGATAGCTCGAACGTTC
>NZ_LMCH01000052.1:0-552 GCF_001623095.1 Pseudovibrio sp. Ad5
GTTCTACGTGATGGCGGCTAGCTACTTCAGGTACTACGCCACCAAAACGTTTATGACTGTTTATTTGAGAAGCAACGATGTTAGATAAGATCTCTGTTCCATTTCTAACGACCGCTACACACGTTTCATCACAACTTGATTCAATCGACAGAATCAATTCTTCATTCATTTCATCGTCTCCGTTTTTAACTTTCTGCTCATAATGATCGCATCTTCCGTCGGATTGCGATAATATGATTTCCGTTTACCTAATATACGAAACTTTTCTGATTCATAAAGTTTTCTTGCTGCTTCATTAGATAGACGTACTTCTAAAAAAACATGCAGCGAATCTTTTATTTGTTCCGTAATCAGTAATTGTAACAAATGCCGTGCATGCCCTTTTCCTTGTTCTGAAACTGCAACAGCAATATTTGTGATCTCGACTTCATCTATTACTTTCGAGTATCCAATAAAGCCACAGATCTGGTTATCTTCAGCTAAAAGCAGATAATCAGAGTGAGGCTGTTGGATGTCTGCCAAAAACTGCATTTTCGTCCAAGGTGAACCATG
>NZ_LMCH01000053.1:0-779 GCF_001623095.1 Pseudovibrio sp. Ad5
GGCTCACGGCTGTAACACTGACCGGTCAACTATCGCGCACTTTATATGCATCTGGTCTTTCTCTAGTGTCTGTCCTTTAAGAGTTGCCTCTGATTGGTGACGCTGATCTCTTTGGCTCCAACCTTGGCTTGTTCAGCACTCTGACGCTAGCTGTAAGAGGAGGTGGTGTGGGATGTTTGATGCCAGGGTCTCTGTCTGCGCTTCGTCATGTTCTCTTGTGTGTCTCCATCTCTCATTGTTGCTCTTGGAGTTCTGTGCTGTTCGGTGAGGTTCTTTGTTAGCCAGGTTTTGTGTGTTTTGGGGTGGTCTTGATTGGTGTGTGTTTTTTCCCAGTGTCTGTGCAAATTTTGGTTTTGTTAATTTTTGGTGTTTTGGCTGGTTGTTATTGGCTTGTTTCTGGGGTTTTTGGGTGTCTGGTGGTGGTATGTGGGTTGATATATGAAGTTATTGAATTGTTTGAATTTTAGTTTTTGCCCGATTGTTTTGTTTTTTTGGAGTTTGCGTGTTGACGGGTCGGTCTGGTATCCCTATAACCCGCTTCACGCCACCGGGGCGGGCCACTGAGGCGCGGTTCTGGAGGCACAAAAACAGAAGGATTTACGGGGTTTTTAAGAGGTCTTGTAAGTCTGGATATTGAGGCGAAAGTCTCTGCTCATTGACAATTGAATACGGAAGAAGAAAGAGAAACGTGGACGGCGGTTATTCGCGAGTGTCTTGGTAACAAGACGCTGTTACGGAATAGCTGACTTAGTTTACGTTTTTCAGAACACCAAAGATTT
>NZ_LMCH01000054.1:0-1344 GCF_001623095.1 Pseudovibrio sp. Ad5
AGGCATCGCTTTATGCCAAGATAGCGTTGAGGATATAGCGCGAGAGGAGATGTGATCATGGAAGTTAGTATCATCGGGATTGATATCGCCAAAAATGTATTTCAGTTTCACGGCTCAACCAAAACTGGAGCGACAGTGTTTCGCCGAAAGATCAGGCGCTCCGGTGTACTCCATTTCCTAGCTGAGCAGCCTCGATGTTTGGTTGCTATGGAGGCATGTGCCAGTTCTCATTATTGGGGCCGTGAGATCGAGCAGCTTGGTCATACCGTAAAGTTAATTCCGCCGCAGTATGTGCGTCCTTTCGTCAAGCGTCAGAAAAATGATATGGCTGATGCCGAAGCAATTGCAGAGGCCGCAACCCGACCTGAGATGAGGTTTGTTGCTGTGAAATCAGCTGAGCAACAAGCTCGATCCATGCTTTTGAAAACACGTGAGTTATTCCTATCTCAACGCACCCAGACAATTAACATGTTGCGCGGGCACCTTGCTGAGTACGGGATTGTGGTTCCTCAAGGACCATCTCACTTAAGAAAGCTTGAAGCTCAGATGTTGGATGAGCATGAAACCGACTTGCCATTGACCATGCGCAACATGTGCATAAGGCTCTTTGACCATCTGCGTTTACTGGATTGGCAGATTGATGATCTGACATCGCGGATTGAAGCATCGGCAAAACAAGATGCAACAGCACGGCGATTAATGACCATCCCAGGTATTGGACCGATGTGTGCAATGGCTGTGGTAACCCTTGCACCACCGCGTGAGAGCTTTCGTAAAGGGCGAGATTTCGCAGCTTGGGTCGGCCTGACCCCAAAACAGCATTCAACCGGTGGTAAAACCCGCTTAGGACGAACTTCGAAAATGGGTCAGCGAGACATTCGCAGGTTGCTCATTCTGGGAGCCATGTCTGTCATTCAATCAGTAGAGCGAAAAGGTGGTGCGGCTGAAGGTTCATGGCTCAACCGAATGCTGAAGCGGAAACCCAGACTACTGGTGGCCGTTGCTCTGGCAAATAAACTTGCCCGCATGGCTTGGGCCTTGATGAAGAAGGATGAGGTATATCGAGTTCAGCTGGCAGCATAAAGCCTGTCAGCTGTTAACCGGAATGCGGTAGGTCTTAGCGGAGGATTATGGGCGAACAGTCGAGAATGACGGGATCGGAAGAACCAGGTAGCGTGCATGGGAAGCAAAACCCGTAAATACGATTTGGATCTGATCTTCGTACTATCCATAAGGGCCCGCGGTAGGAGATGCTGCATACAGAGGCCGGACACACGTAGGAACTCGACCGCATTCACTCAATCAGACGAAAAAACCGCTTGCATTTCCAGGGGCGTCCACACA
>NZ_LMCH01000055.1:0-54340 GCF_001623095.1 Pseudovibrio sp. Ad5
AACGCAGAACTATTCAAAACCGACGCTTGCGCTACCACGCACAAGCCGCTTAACATCAACACGCAATTGGGCCAGACACTCCACTAATCGAAAGCCAATTTTGTCCAACTATCTTTGACGACGGACACGAGGTTGAACTGCTCAAAGCGTGCAAATCTGACTTCGCCCAGACGTGAGCCTGTAAGAAGGCATAGGCGGATCACATCAGCCCCGCGTTTGTCTTTGCTGTTCTCGAGCGCATCAGACAGACGGTTGATCTCAGCAAGTGACAAGAACCGCTCGCGGGCATTCTCTAGCCTTTTGTGGAACCCTTGCGCTGGGTTATCAGGACGCATCTTCCACTGCACCGATAGATTAAACATTTTGCGTAGGATCTCGCCGAGACGATTGGCTCGAATAGGTTTGGATTTTGGTTTGCTTCGGCGTTTGAGTTTCTTTGCGGGACGATGTCGCCCAGCGGCCACGTTGCTGAGCAGCTTGTTGACATCCGCAGGTGAAATCTCGCGCACCAGAAGGTTCTTCCACTGTGGCAGCACCAGCTTACTCAGCATGGAAATCTGGTCTGCCTGATTGCGGGCGGCAAGTTTGGGTAGGTGCTCATCGATATAACGCTCAATAAGATCGCTTACGCGCGGCACAACACGTTCTGCTTCCCGGTTGCCCAACGGGTCGTAATCAAGCTCAATCTCCCGGCGGATGGTTTTGGCTCGCTCTCGTGCTGCGACTACACTCCAGGCCGGCCATTGGCCGATGGTGTAGCGACGCTGGCGGCCATTGACGCGATAGGACACGTTAAACGCCTTGGTACCGGACTTGTAGATCACCAGTGCAAAGCCGGCGACCACGCTGTCAAACAGCTGGTATTGCCGAACTGTGGGCTTTGCAGTGCGAGCAATCTTTTCTGTAAGGCGCTGACGACTTGGCACAATCCATTCCCCCTCACATAACATCCAAGTAATGCGTAGTGTGCCAACTCTTGCAAGATCCAAGTCTCCTAGTATGGCGCACTCACACTTGCAGGAAAGCCTAATAGAAGCCGGTCTTGGGCGTATAGGCGCTCAAAGGCAATGAAAAGTAGAAGGGGTGCGCATAAGACGCCAGACCAGAAGAAAAATCACACCTGCGAAAGAACTGGAAGATGACAGTGACAAACCAGGGCCGCCAGCTTCATCTAGGTTGCATATCAAGCTCAATCCTGAGCGATCTTCATCTGAAAGGTTGATTTTCGCTGGCTGGGGTCGCCAGCCGTTCTTCTGGAAGGAGCTGTTTTGAAGGGCATTTAGGGTGCGAAGGGCCTCTGATACGGCTCAAAGAGCGCCTTGCCTTTGAGGGGCTGTTCCGATTTTCCCTTATATATCAAGGTCGGGCCATTTTTTGGCTTAGGTTGGGCCAAAAATGGCCAGCTTCTTTTTATAATGTTTTCAATGTGTTGCGCTAAGTTCGTGGATCTGTTGTGGGGCTCCGGGCCATTTCTGGCCCGAGATCGCTTCCCTCTCCACTCAGGATTTATGTCAGAGTAGTGTGCCTGGCAGATCCATTTTCCCTAGTTGTTTCAATAGTATGTGTTCGTTCCTGCATTGCGTTGAGGAGACTTAATCCGACTTGGCATGCAAGTTGCAATTGTGTTGGTACGCAGCTGCAGACTGGTGTCTGGGGCTGTGGCCCATTGTTGTCAAATGGGGTTCATTTATTTGTTTTGCTGCGTCTATCCGCAAACGGAGGGCGCTCACCAGGAGCATACTATGCCAACACCCGCTTATATCACCATTGAAGGGTCAACTCAGGGACCAATCACTCAAGGCGCGTTCACTGAGGATTCCGTCGGTAACGTGTGGCAGGAAGGTCATGAAGACGAGATCATGGTACAGGCCATTGATCATACCGTCATCATTCCGCGTGATATCCAGTCCGGTCAGCCAGCTGGTCAGCGCGTGCATACGCCGTTCAAGTTCACCTGCTCCATGAACAAGTCCATCCCGCTGCTGTATAATGCGCTGGTCTCCGGTGAGATGCTGCCTAAATGTGAAGTCAAATGGTACCGCACCAATTCTTCCGGCAAGCAGGAGCATTTCTTCTCCACCTCCTTTGAAGATGCACTGATCACCAACATCGAGTGTGGCCTGCCGCATTGTCAGGATCCGAAGAATGCTGACTTCACTCAGCTGATCACCATTGAGCTGTCATACCGCAAGATCATGTGGGAACACACAGTCTCCGGCACATCTGGTGCTGACGACTGGCGTGCACCTGCTGCTTAAGCCTTCCTTCCTGATGGGAATGGAAGTCAGATCCGGGCCAGCTTTGGCCCGGACACTGTCTATGGTGGAGTTAGGCCATGGGCAGTCTTTGATTTGAGCCTGATCTGCGGAGTTGGAATATGAAGTTTGTCTCTGGCAAAGCCTCAGCGAAGCGCGGCTACCTGCGCAGCTTCTTTCGCAGCTTGTTGTGGCGGCGGCGCAAGGTGGAGGCGATTGCAGAAGCAGCTCCCAAAGAGTGCGATCCGGCAGGCACGGCGCATGTGGTCTTGCAAGGCCGTGACCGGCCTGAGCGCTCATCAGATGCTCTGCACGAAGATCTGTCTGAAGAGCTGGAGATCCGGGGCTTTCTGGATCAGTTTCCAGGTCACCGCTTGATGGTCAAGCCAGGGGATCAGCCCCACAAGGAGATATTCTGATGGTCTACCCGCTGGCGGAACAACGCATGGCAGCAGAGCTGATCAATCCACGCCAGGATGAAGCAGTGGTGATGGACATGGAGCTGTTCGCACAAGCCGTGGTAGACGCCCATCAAAGCCTAGGAGCAACAACAGGTGGTGCGCTGGATCTGGCGAGCCTGCCAGTGCTGCTACGCGACATGAAGGGTGGTCAGACACTCTTGAAGGAAATTGGTTTGCAGGGGCGCTATTACACAAAGGTAGTGAATGGCAAGACATACGTGGTGTTTAAGGGATACTCTGCCCTGCGTGAGACCTTAAAGGGCACACGGTATCTGTCCACTTCCCCCAAAGTCGTCGCCTTTGGCATTGGCCCGGAGGCACTAAAATCAGCAGGTAGGTCAAACGCAGTCATCATGATCACCTGTTATGTGGCGCTCGATGTGATGCAGTTCATCATGAGTGATGAGAAGCTCTATCATGAGCTGTTTGCCAACATCATTACAGATGTTGCCATTGGCACCGTGGCTTTGGCTGCAGGGACGCTGGCAGCTGGTTGGCTGGCTGGACTAACTGTGATTGCGCTTCCCGCCCTTGCTGTTGCTGGAGGAGCGATCGTTGTTGGAATGATCGCTGGTATTGCTTTAACCGAACTCGACAAGGCGTTTGGTATCCGGGAAAAACTTGGCCAAGCTCTGTACTGGACGGGTAAGGCAATTGCCCATGGAATTCAGGAGACAGGGCGGATCATTCGTGAAGCACAAATTTCCATGCGCCAGAAGGTGGAAGAGTTTGAACGCCGCAGCAATAGTTTCTTGTATCGGCTAGAGCGTGAGATCATCTGGCACTTTGGCGGTTCGGATCTGTATAACCAGATCTACCGGAGGTAGCGATGTTTGACTGGTGTTTTGACCGCATTGAGAAATCCGCAAATTGGCTGGCTGCTGATCTCAAACGGACACATGTTGCAATGCTGGTTTTGGATTGTCTGGTTGTTTTCCTGTGCTGGATCATCCTCTCTGATATCTTTCTTTTATTCGGGCATGCTCAGGACCTTCTGATTGTCCCGCGCGGAAAGACTCAATGGGTTCTTGCAGGGCTTTGTCTTCCTGTTCTCCATTTCGCTCTTACTCCTTGGGGCCAAAGATGGATCAAACGCTCAGCCAAAAGCTTCTCAGCAGCATTCTTAATCATTGCTGTTGGCGGGGCCTTTCTTGGGGTTGTGATCACCGACTATGCCCGTACTCAGGCTATCGCAGCTGGATACCGCTCCTGTGACCAAACTTTTTTGAATGACTTTCAACGCAAGGACGAAACGCTGGTGGCTCCCGGTGTGTTGTGTCCGCCAACCTCTGTTGCTGGCAAACCCTATCCACCGCCAGCGGTGAGGCCCTAACGAGCCTCCCAGACCATTCTCAATTCTTATAGTTCCTTTGTTTTTTCTTTTGCCAGTGAGTTTGTTATGAATGCTATTGTCCAAATCCCGCAGCTCTTTCAACAACAAGATCTGGCCTTCACCTTTGCAGCTCCTGCGCAGCCCAACGCGGAGTTGCTGGTCACCGGGTTCTCGGCAACAGAGCGCCTTAACGGGCTCACGCAGATCCAGATTGAGCTAGCCAGTCCTGACAACGCGCTGGACTTGCATGGCCTGCTGGATACGCCTGCCACGCTGACCATTCATCACAAATACGAGGGCCTGCGCCATCTCTCCGGAGTGATTGCGGAGATTGCTCGCGGTAATGAAGGCCATCATCGCACCAGTTACTCACTCACGCTGCTGCCCAGCCTGCACCGGCTGGCCCATGGCTCTGACTGCCGGATCTTTCAGAAGAAGAGCGTACCCGAGATCGTCAAGATCCTGCTTAAGGAGCACGGCGTAGAGGATGTGAAGTGGGATCTGACCGAGCCTCATGAGGCCCGTGAATATTGCGTGCAGTACCGGGAAAGTCACTTAAGCTTTCTAGATCGTATCACCGCAGAGGAAGGCATTTGGTACTACTTTACCTATGGTGCCAACGGCCAACATACCCTGCACTTCATTGATAACCCGCAGATTGTCTCGCAGCTGTCAGACCAAGCGAGCCTGGAATACAACGCCATGGCGGGCGGGGCGGTCAAAGGCGTTTATTGCAACAGCTTTGTCCTGCGTGAGCAGCTACGCGCCACCAGCTTCATGCAGCGTGATTATTCGTTCAAGAACCCACCTTACAACCAGCAGCACACCCATCAGCGCGGTGAGGACAACGGTTCAGCTGGAGACTATGCGCTCTATGAATATCCGGGACGTTACAAGGCAGATGGCGTCGGCAAGCCGTTCACAAAACACCGGCTGGAAGCTGCTCGCGTAGAAGCCACCACAGGTCATGGCGCCACCAATGCCATTCACCTGATGGTGGGCCATCAGTTTGCGCTCACAGACCACCCGAACAGCGATTACAACATCAAGTATCATTTGCTGTCCGTCTCGCATCAGGGCAGTCAGCCGCAAGCGGTGGCGGAGGAAGCGGGCAGCGGCACCACCACTTACAGCGCCGGGTTTGAAGTCATGCCCGCGCGTCTGCCATACCGGCCCAAACTGCACCAAAAACCATTGGTGGACGGCCCGCAGATTGCCCATGTGACCGGCCCTGAGGGCGAAGAGATCTACTGCGATGAACATGGCCGGGTCAAAGTCTGGTTCCCCTGGGACCGCCACGGCAAGAAGAACGACACCTCCTCCTGCTGGATCCGCGTTTCCTCCAACTGGGCCGGCACCAGCTGGGGGCACATCGCCATCCCCCGCATCGGCCACGAAGTCATCGTAGACTTCCTCGAAGGTGACCCCGACCAACCCATCATCACTGGGCGGACGTATCACAACAACAACAAGTCTCCTTACCAGCTGCCAGACCACAAGACCAAAATGGTCATCAGATCCGACAGCCATAAAGGCGAGGGATTTAATGAGATCTCGTTTGAGGACCAATCTGGTCAGGAACAGATCTATGTTCATGCCCAGAAAGACCAGGACATTCATGTCGAGAATAACCGTGCCAAGCGTGTCGATGTGAACCAGTCAGAAAGCATCGGCCACAACAAATCCATCGAAGTGGGCAACAGCCACCACGAAGTCATTGGTGGCAATATGACGTTGATGGTTGGCCCCAACAAGCTACAGCAGTTTGTTACCGAGAAGTTCAAATCCGTAGAAAAAGCCCTCGGCAAGAAAATCGGCGGCATTGCCGGAACCCTTGGCAAGTTCGGCCTCAACATGGGCGAAGGCAATCTGGTTATCGCAGTTGGTAAAAACAAAGCTGAGACTGTGATGGTTTCTTCGTCTGAAGTCATCGGCGGAGCGAAAACCACGGCAGTTGGTGGTGGTTATCAGTTGTCCGTTGGGGGCATTGAGAACAAATCAGTACTCATGGGAGCCTACGAAGAGGTTGGTCAGAACAAGACGATTGTTGTCGGCAAAACCTTCGAGATTGTCTGCGGCAAATCCAAAATCGTCATGGAGGAAGCGGGCAACATAAAAATCGAAGGCGTTAACATCAGCATCAATGGTTCTTCGCAGATCGTCCAGAAGGGCGGCAAAATCAAGCTGAACTAAGGGGCGTCAGATGCGCAGATATGATGATGGTGAATTTGTTGCCAAAGAACCGATACGTCGCAAGTTGCGAGATCAGTATCGGAGCAAGTTTTTTGCAGACGCTGGTGGGAAACCTCTGAAAGATCCCTTCGATTACGACCCTGATCCTAAAGCCCAACATGGGATCGTGTTGGGCCTCATTGATAAGGCCATGGATCTCCAGGAAGGTGATAAAAGTGCTCTTGTCGCGATGAAGTCCGATATGGTGAGTTCATTACTGAGCGTCCCTGTTGTTGGTGCAAGCAAGGTCGCACGCCCCGTCCTGGATGCAACAATTACACCAGCTATTGG
Source organism: Pseudovibrio sp. Ad5 (assembly GCF_001623095.1). Lineage (NCBI taxonomy): Bacteria > Pseudomonadati > Pseudomonadota > Alphaproteobacteria > Hyphomicrobiales > Stappiaceae > Pseudovibrio > Pseudovibrio sp. Ad5. Next base: position 6,573 of record NZ_LMCH01000055.1, read on the forward strand.
CACAAGTCATTTTCTAAACCTCTTTGGAGGGAAGAGTAATGACTGACTCTGATTTCCACCTTCCAGACACGCAGCCAGGTGGCATGCATGTTGACGGTCAATCCTGTATCGGTCACGCGGCGGATCGTGCCAAAGAATACGCAGCCACAATTCACTTTATCGGCCTACTTGCTTGTCTTACTGGCACACCTGAAGAGCAGGAAGAGGCGCGTGCGCTTGTCAGACAGGCCATTGAAGAATTTGGACTACCGACAAATTTAAGCTCAGCGCGAGATGCGGAAGTAGATACTCGCAGAGCCTATGAGCGAGCCCGCGCAGAACACGGGCTTGCAACAGCATTGGGTGACACAGCGCGTGCGCGTGCAGCAAAGCTGGCTGAAGAGAAGGCTTATGCCACTTACCGGCAAGCCTATGACCACCGTACAGCTGTCATGCATGGAAGCTTCAACGCTTTTTTTGAAAACCTTTGGACATCGTTCAAGACGATTTATCAAGATGCGATTACTGCCATTGATAACGGCACCTGGAAGGTTGCTCTATGCAAGGCAGCTGTCGATGCTGGATATGCCGTCACTGAAGAAGGCATTGCGCTGGCCCTTGTGGGGTTAGGGCTGGGAGTTGCGGCTTTGACGCTCAAATTCGTCGGGCGCGTCGCAAAACCTGGATCAAACCTTGTTAAGGTCTTTGTTCGCAGTGAACGGAACTTTCTGAAGCAAGACAGTTTTGATCCTTCGAAACCAGCGGTTGTTGAGAAAAGTGTTGGTGACATCGACACGTCCACTGACCTTTCAGATGCAGAGAAAAAACTCTTAGGGTCAGATAATCAGGGCACGACCGCGCCGGACCGGGACAAAGGTGCTGCCGAAGCGAAGGGTGGTGGGGAACAGCAATCAAACGATAATGATGCAGAAGACAAGAAAAACAAAAAGTCGCGCTCAATAGAGGAGCTTCTGCCAGATGGTAAGGTACCGACACTTACAAAAGGATTCGAAAAGTGGTTTGATGAATTAAGTCCAGATGAGTTAGATAAGTTATGGGCTATTCCCAAGCATCACAGAGCGATTAAACGGCAAATGCTAAACGGGGGGGAGAAGCATGAATGGTTAAAGCGCTCTCAGTTGCCAAAACTAAAACGGCTTGGTTTTAGTGCTGCGGAAGTTATGGATTGGACTTCTCCAACTAAACTCACTGAGGGGCCAGATCCAACTCGCCAACCCGGCGAGCGTTGGCGTCACAGTAAAGAGGGAGGAGGGCGTGGCTCTGGAGTTGGTTCCAAGAAAATGCATGAGTCCCTTGATGAAATAATTGAGACTGCAGAAAGTAGGCAAGAACTTCTGCGACGATTAGGTTATTGGGCAAATTCTTGGCTGGATAATGGAGTTGATAGCTTTCCCGATAAACTCAAAGAGGCGATAACAACAGCAGGTGGCGGATAAAAGGTATAATTAAATGGGAATGCTAGAAGATTGGAAAGAATATCTGAATGGTTCTAGCCATTTTGATGCAGATGATTTTGCTGCACTATTAACAGACACTGCAGACATTGTGTCGCCAGAAGAGGCATTTAAGGCGCTTAAAGACAGTCTTAGACTAATAGAAAAAACAAATAAATTGAGGCTTGATTGCAGTTTTACGGGATTGTACTTCGTGCAAAATGAGGAGAAGAAACTCGATAGGCAAGAGATACATGATCTAGCGTTAAGTTATAGGGATAATATAGCAAATTTCTTACTTGCAAAGAATGAATCTGAATTGGCATCTCAAGTAAATATAAGTAATATTAAGTATGTTGAAGAATATGAAACTTATCATAATTTGCGTGGTGATCGAAGTTTGCCATGGCTAGGTATCAATGATGAGATGTCAAATTATTTTGGAGACTACCTAGATCAAGATGAAAGATTCTACGGAGTAGAAGAGGCGATTTTACATCTTACCATGTCTCCCGAAATTACAAGATATTTGATGCAAGAACTCGTGGGCTTCCCTGTAGACCATACACCTTTCTATAAACTGTGGGTTGGTGGTGGTAATGTTGCCTTCATGGAAGGGGAAATCATTTTATTGAGCCCTACCAGGTAGGTCTAAGTTTGCTGTTTTGAGGTTTAGATGCCAGCTGCCTATAGAAAAGGCGATATTGCCGCGGGTCATGGGTGTTTTCCGCCTACGCCTTCCTCTGCCGGAAGCCCTGATGTGTTTGTAAATGCTATTGCTGTGGTGCGTGTCGGTGACGGCGTTATTCCGCATGGTTGCGGCAATTGTCCACCTCATCCTCGTTCCATGTCCGCAGGATCTGGATCCGTGTTCGTCAATGGCCGTGCAGTGTGTCGAGTGGGCGATGCTGTTGGGTGTGGTGGCTCTGCTTCCGCTGGATCGGGGGATGTTGAAATTGGTGGCTGATCAAGACACATCAAAGCCTGGAGTATTTGACTTAGGAGAAGGCCTCACACCGGTAGATATATGGCAAGGCCTTCATGCCAGCGAACCTCTCTGGATTGCGTCTGCGGGCGTTGAGGGCGGCAAAGAAAATCAGACCCGTATTGACGAGACAGATCTAAGCCTTCTGAAGAAACTAGGATCCTTCCCTGCGAAAAGATGGGCTCAGATGTGTGATGGCATCGGCTGGACGGCGCTCGGCGCGGTAGCATTGTCCTGGTGCCAAAGTTCTAACGATCAAGCCTTCAAAGTCGCTTGGTCGAGCGCAGTGAACGATGAAAAACTCAGTGATAGTCAAAAGCGGGCATTAAAGTTGGCAAAGGCTTACGATTAAGACGGTACTCGGTGCACCTGAGTTAATGTCTCAAGAGTATCCTGATCACCTTGAGGTCCTGTCCCAGTGTTGGGATGAAGGAAACGTAAGTTCTTGAGTCAACACCACGTCAACATTAAAGGCACAGTTGTAAAAGCCTGATGAGACAATGCTGGGGGCCAAGTGGCATATGTTCTTCTAACGGATTGGGATGAGATGTAGTTTCTAATTGGCTTGCGGAGTTAATATATTCCACGTACGCTACTAATGCTCGATTGAACTATCATTCGTAGGCGTAGCCAACAAGCCAGGCGCTTAACTGAGCGGCAATGGCTTAGTCAATGCGTATAATGCTGGCGTTTGCTGCGATGCGGAAAATTGAAAATGCATGTGGCTGTTTCAAGGTGCAACGGGCCAACTCTGGACATTCGAGCTATTCCCCTAGGGTTTTAGATTTTGCCCATAAATTGCTGTCTACTATTGGTTTTTGGCTCATCTCTCACTGTTATCTTCGCAAATATGGTCACAACACTCCATTATTCAAATCAAATGATCAGTCTATTACCCCCCCCCAAAAAAAATAGACAACCCTGAGCCTGTTTACCTTTCTAAACTTTGCGATCATCAAAGCAGTCGATATCGATAGCGTCTAGCTTTCCCTCAGGTTCCACGCTCACTTTTCAGAGTGTAAGCAGCGTTTGCTGTGATCTGAACAAATATAGATGCCTTCAGAAAGGAACGTTCGTACTAATAAGGCTCGGTCAATCTCTAGCGGTTTCCAATGCTGGTGATCGACGGCTATGCATTAGGAAAATACTGGCATAGACCAGTAGCCCGAGAGTTGGCATAACAGTCAAAAGCCAGAGAGCAGATTGCACATCATAGTTAAACCAGATGTATCCCAGTAACGCGGGGAAGACTATACGTGCGCCACTCACTGTAAGGTCAACCAATGCTAGGAAACGACCCTTACAATGCTCCGGTGCATTCTTCGAGACGTAAGCCGGTAGAATAATGGAGTAGATGATTTCTCCAAGAGACCAGAATGTAATCCCTAGTAGCAATGCCGTCGTGTTGAACCCGATAACGATCGTCAGCATGCCAACAACCCAGAAGCAAGCAGATATAACCATCATAAGCGGCTCACTACGGTCTCGTATCAAACGCTCGACAATGAACGATGCGCCAAGGACGATTGCTGCATTCAATGTGTAGACAGCACCAACCATTATCTCACTGGTATGAAATACGTTTTTTAGCAATAACGGCACCAGATACTCCATGCCGAATAATACACCTATTAGCAGGATACCGGACAAGCAGAATACCGTAAGCGCTGGGGACGCAATGAGAAGTTGTATTAAGCTTTGGTTATTCTGCGTTTGCTGGGCTTTTTGCTGACTACCACCGATTGTTGCTTTTAGTCCAAAATATATGAGTAACAAGCAAATCGTCTTGGATAGAATGTCGCCATAAAATACAAGCTCAAATGAGCGCACTGCAAGCACACCACCGAGTAATGGCCCAAAAGCCATGCCTAAGTTTTTGAAAACATAGTCATTAGCATAGGCAAACTGCCGTTGCTCTGTAGAAGACAATTTGGCGATCAATAGACTACCAGCTGGCCCGTACATCCCCATGCCAAGTAGTCCGACAAAGAGAAAAAAAGTATAAGCATAAGGAGATGCATTCTGGGTCATCAGGCCCCAATAACCGATGATATTGATAGAAAATGATAAGAGAATAACTCCTTTTGCTTGCCAACGGTCGACTAGACTGCCGCTCAGCAGATTACCCAGGATCATTCCCAAGCTACCAACTGACAGCATAGTGCCTGCAGCAGCGACAGATAAACCGCGCCCATTTACGAGATATAGGGTGAGGAAGGGATAGACAAACATACCCAATCTATTCACCAGCGAGCAGAGGAAAATGAAATATAGTTGCCGGGGTAACTGTTGGAAGTCTTTGGCTATAGTAAACATATCAGTTACCTACTTGGATCTGGAAGGCTTCGCGAATGTTTCGAAATTTCTGGGCGACCCCTGCAAAATCATCGCCATGACAAATGTAATAGCCCAGCACTTCATAGCAATGTTCAGCCTCTTTCAGAACATCTCCCTTCTGCGCCCACACTTCGGCTTCAAGGACTGAAGGTAACGCGCGTATGGCGTCACTGTCACTGATCTGTGTTATAGAACCTGTAACCAGAGTGGAAAGGTATTCGGCACCAAAACTTGTCGTGTAGTCTTGGGTGATATGGGCTTCTTCATTAAGATCAAGCCTGACCCATTGTTCTACCAGATCAAATCCGTAGGCATGGTTGATAAGGGAAATTATGGGGCCCCCACCACAGCGAGCAGCAGACTCGCCGAAGTAAATTTCTCCATCGTCAGTAAGATAGAACTCAGTATGAGCAACACCTGTGTGCATGCCAAAATGATTTAAGAGGTGTCGACATTGCGCAAGAATGTCTCTCTGCTCTATATTTTCACCCTGGCCGAGGGTGATAACGCCTTGGTGTTGTCCTGACTCTTTATAGTCAATAATATTGTAAGTATACTGCGAAAGATTGTCGAAAACGGTCTCACCATTCTGCACTAAGCTATCGATAAAATATTGAACTCCATGAATATATGCCTCGACACGGTAATCATGGCGTTCATTACGAATTTTCTTCCAAATTTCCTCAAGTTGCTCCGGCGTTTCAACCTTAAAGGTATTACCGCAGCCATAACCGTCATATGGTTTGATAATTATCGGATAACCGTGTTGTCCTGCGAACTCATCTAAGGTGGCCCTTGTATGGGGAACGCAGCAATGAGGTGTTTTAAGGCCGAGTTCTTTAGCACGCTGTTGCATCACGTTTTTATCTCTAAAATGGATGCCGGCTGCTGGTCGTAATCCGACAATATTATTGTCTTCCCTGCACAGACAAGCAGTGTAAACATCTTCATCGTGGAAAACAAAAATACGTTCGATCGCTTCCTTAGAGCAAATCTCAGCCACTCGTGCACGCACGTCGGGCACTGAACTCAAGTCAATAAACTCATATGCCATGAGCTTATTGAGCATGCTTTTCGGTGGCGTGCTTCCAGAATGGAACATAACATGCAAAGAATATTTCAGATCCTTTATAACTCTCACGAAATTGTCGAGATATTTAAAGTGCATGGCAACTTCACCACGAAAAAATATTACGATCTTTTTCATAATTTAAAGAATCCTATTTGAAATCTATATTAAGTTACAAAATTTATTAGTTTACCAATCTCACCAATACTGGGAGACCAATCTGCCCTACAGCCTGTCGCCAATCTGGATCGCACTCCAATTAGAACTCTCCTGAATATAGGCATCAAACGCACTTGTCTTTTGTTTTTCTTGACAAATTAGCGCAATGGCTCGTAGTCAATTGTATTTCTAATCGTGTACTTGGTATGCGTACATAGAAGTCAGCTTAAGTTAAGCTAGATGAATCGCTCTAAAGTAACTCTCAATAAGATTAAAATAAATAACCAAAAAGACAATCTTATATTGAAAGCAAAAACATATAAGCGTGTAGATTAAAAAAATGCAACCCAAAATATTAGCAGCAAATAGCCTCAACCCACGAGCTAAAGGCTTTCTGATCGCCTCCCTATGAGTTGATTACTGTGTGCAAAAACTAGAAAATGCCTGCTTTGATGAGTTAAATTACTTATTTATCAGATGAAGTCCATACAGAGTTCATGGATTACTTTAAAATAGCATGAAATTTAGTATCTGGTGGCCTGATCCTGTCTCATAGCGTTCATTGCCATTATTCTTAATTCATGGAGCGACGGCTTTGTTATTTTTCAATGAACAAGGCCAAGCTATTTAGAGAACTACCTCAATGTAATATATGTATAAAAATCCTCTTTATATAATAATATATTTAATGTTACTTATTTTAATTAATCTAATGCACGTATATTGTTAATAATATCGAATTTTGTATGAATAAATATTTCTCATTATATAATATACTTCTAGTAATTGATTGATATGAGTTAATTTTGTTAACATAAGTGCAATATTAATAAATTATACTTTGAGGTTATACATGGTTGATCTTCGCATAGGTGATGAAAATCTTTTAAATACACGCTTTAAATACATGGCACGAAACACAATTGATTACTGGATGGTCCCAGATAGTAAGAAATTAAGTGAGACGGAAATAGTTCAGTGTATTTCCGCAGCTCCAGTAACTGATGAAACAACATTCCAGCTGTACCTTCACATCCCGTTTTGCGCCCAGAAATGTTCATTCTGTGCATTCTCCGGAGGCAATACTCTGGATTTCGCTAATGCGGGTGAATATATTGACCTGTTGATTCAGCAACTCCGCAAGATACTGCAAATTACGCCCACTTATGGTCAAAAACGTATTCGTTCCATACACATTGGAGGCGGGAGCCCAGATCTGGTGCGTAGCCATATCGGAAGACTTTTAAGTTATGTACGTTCGCTAGAGGGTATGGATGAAAACACGGAGATCGCAGTTGAATGTGCTCCAGCAACAACCAAACCTGATTTTCTGGACGAACTGATTATTCATGATGTGACAAAGCTCAGCTTCGGCGTGCAAAGCATCAATCCAGATATCAGGGCTAATATCCGTCTGCCGCGATCAATGCGTAAGGTAGAAGAGTTATGTGAATACGTTGGTGGCAAGATTCCAATCGTAAATACCGACTTTATCACCGGTTTGCCTGGTCAAACACTTGCTGATGTTGAAGCGGATTTGGATTATGCTTTGAAGCACCCCATCATCAATGCTGTCAGTACATACCTACTGACACCAGGTGCAGCGCCATCTTTGGTTGCGGATGTGAAAAGCGAAAAGGTGCCTCATGTGCCAACGCACAAAGAACAAGCAATCATGCGATTGCATTCCTACAGTACTCTGCAGCAGTCAGGTTGGGTTCGTTGTGGAACAAACACTTATGTCGACAAAGCTTCCGTTAGTAAGGAAATCATTGATCATTTGCCGGGCAACGAATGTATTGGGGCAGCACATTACGATACGTTTCTGATTGCCGCTGGTGCACAGGCTATCGGTTCAGCACCAGGTGTCCGGTTTGAAAACACTGTAGATATCAATCATTGGAAAGAAGCTGTGCGTAATGGTGAATTTGGTTTCAACCTCAGAAAGTCAGCACTTCATCACCAGAAGGACATGTCTTTGTGGACGTTCCCATTGTTTTATGAAGGGCTGAGAAAAGATCGCCTTCAAGCAATGATTGATGCCGGAGATGTGGATGAAGCACAGCTCTCTACTCTACAAGATTTGATCAATGAAGCGCTTGTCATCGAGGGACTTCATGATTACCGACTTTCGATATTGGGAGAGGTTTTCATGGGCCACATAGTAAGGCTCTTGAAGAAAGAGGAAGGCCAGAAAATCATTGATGCATACATCCATGAAGGCTTCAAGATTGGTGAGGCGATTAACGCTGGTGTAATCGATCATGACAACACTGCGAATAATCGTCAGAGCGTCGTTGAACGAATTTAGGTGAGTACGGAATAGTTTATCTCATACTTTGTTATTTTTCCTAAGTTGATAATCCTTGGCTCCTTCTGCTTTTTCTAGAAGGAGCCAAGCAGAATAGCCATTCCTAACCGTGCATTGAAACCATCTGAAAAATGCGAGGCTGCAGCATATAGAGCTTAGATCCGTCCTACAGCACAATTTTGCCAATTATCGCCGCGTGTAATTGGCCACGCAAATGTTTACTCTCGTTCGCAAACCTGTTTTGCCCTAGTGGAAGGCGAGTGCACTTTCTTGTCTTTCCGCACTTTTAAGTGGGATAGCAACCAGGAATAGTAAGAGCGCCTCAATAATCAAAGGTCAACGCCAGTGCGAATGTCCGCGATTTGAGCATAAGTAACAAACTGTTGAATCTGGGCTAGTACCTGATTATTGATATGATATATTTAAATTAACTGACGCAACGGAGATTCTATATTTTACTCTTGCCGTAATATTAAATTTTCCTTTCAGCGTCGACGATACATAATCGTTGGTTCATCTCTGCTTCACCAAACGTTGCGCTCTATAGTGTTTCGGGGTTTGGTTGAATTTAGCTTTGAACCAGCGGGAGAAGTGGCTGCTGTCGGAGAAACCGCATTCATGGGCGATTTGGGTGACGGTTCGTTTTGAGTTCATGAGGCGCCAGCGAGCATGCTGGAGGCGCATGTCACGCCAGACTTCTTGTGGTGTGGCTTTTGCATGTTCAGTAAAAGCTCTGTTCAGTTGCCTGACGGTGGAACCCAGCATTTCGGCAAGCTTTTCTGTTGTGTCTGGGTCTCTCAGCTTCTGACGCATGATTTTAATGGCCTGTTCCACACGCCAGTTTCCGCATTCCTCTAAATCTTGATAGGGAAGCCGCCCAATCTCATGTGCTGATCGATGCTCGTCTACAACGAGGGCCGTCAGGCCTTTCATTCCACGAGAGCGTCCACAGTGCTTAATCAAAATTTCTACTGCAAGGTCAATCGCAGCAGTTCCACCAGGGCAGGTCAGGATACTTCCATCGCGGACATATAGCTCATTTTCTACGGGCTCTACCTTTGGAAATTGTTGCGAAAAAAGCGGGCGATGGTGCGCGTGAATTGCGGCCTTTCTACCGTTAAGGAGGCCTGCCTTGGCTATGATAAAGCTACCAGTGCAAAGTCCGATAAGTTCTGTCCCTTTGGCGTGAACGTCTCGCAAGAATGCATAGGTTTCTTCTGGAATCTGTTCCATTTGTTCAAGTTGGCCGCCGACGATGACGACATAATCATAAATCCCTGCTTCCTCAAACGTCTTCCATGGCATAACTGCAAGACCAGAACTTGATGCTACGGGTTCCAAATCATGACTTAAAACATCCCAATGGCAGAATACTTGTCTACTTCTATCAGCTTCATCTGAGGAGTGACGCACAGCATCGATAAATCCTGCTAGCGGCAGGATTGTAAACGCCGGAGCGAGAATAAAGGCAAAGCGAACGTCTGGTTCAATCTGTTCATCTGTGATGTGAGGGCTTAGCAAGCTGATACTCCCGAATCTGCAAGTAAATGTCTTTTTTGTTCTATTATTAGCCTGTTACGTACTGCATTTCTCCTTAGCTAACAAGGAGGGCATATGCGCTGGAATAAATCTGTGACGGTAATTGGTGCACACGCTGAAGGGGAAGTTGGGCGTGTTTTGACGGGTGGAGTACTGAATGTTCCCGGAGCTGATATACTTGAGAAGATGGAGTACCTGAAGGCCAATGATGAGCTTCGTCAGTTTGTAAATCGTGAACCTCGCGGTTGTGCTCAGATGACAACGAACCTCTTGCTACCTCCATCACATTCGGAGGCACATGCTGCGTTTATACCCATGCAGGCAGATGGGACGCATGCCATGTCTGGATCCAATGCAATGTGTGTGACAACGGTGTTGCTGGAGACTGGCATCTTGTCAATGCATGAACCTGAAACGACAGTTGTTTTGGACACTGCGGCTGGACTGGTAAAAGCAGTTGCGCACTGCAAAGAGGGACGTGTCGAGCGAGTGTCCTTGGATTTCTTCCCAGCATTTGCTGAGTATCTGAATGCTCAGCTTGAGGTAGAAGGACTGGGAACGCTCACGGTGGATGTTGCGTTTGGTGGTGTTTACTACGTACTGCCAGATGTAAAACAGCTTGGGTTTCGTATTGGGCCTGATGTCGCGCAAGATATGGTTGTGCTCGGAAACAAGATCAAAAGGGCAGCCCAGGAGCAGCTCACAGTTCAGCATCCAGAGATTGAGAACTTCAACAGTGTCGAATTTTTGATGTTTACTGATATGATTGATGGAAAGCAGAGCTCATACCGCAATGCTACGATTATGCCACCAGGACGTGTTGATCGCTCACCATGTGGAACCGGTACCGCTGCTCGTCTGGCTGCCATGCATGCCAAGGGATTGATTGAACCCAATCAGCAGCTCGAAATGCGATCCACGATCAACTCTCGTTTTGAGGCTTCTATTCTTTCTGAGACGAAAGTGGCTGGGCAACCCGCAGTTATTCCTCGTATCTCTGGGAGGGCCTGGATCTATGCAACCATGCAGTTGGGAGCTGATCCAACAGATCCTTACCAGTTGGGTTACACCATGGCAGACACCTGGGGAACTGGCATCGACCATGTTATTCCAGGTGCGCTAGACTAACGGGTGAACAACTCAAACGTAAAGTTTCGGATGGGGGAAGTTACTGAATGTAATTCCCCTTAATCCTGTCTGCTACGTTCTCCAAAATGACTTAAATGTTCTTTTATAGGGTGCTATCAGTCTCTTATTCTCAGGGTGATCTCACAATCGAACTAATGAGGGAATTTAACTTGGGAGGATTGAACTTGGTTTTTAAATTGCGGAAAACAGCTGCGGTTGTGTTGGCGACGGCAATGACAATTGGGCTTTCAACGTTTGCGGTTGAAGCAAAGACAACGCTTAGACTATCTCACTTATCACCTCCAGGCAGTGACATGGATAACTGGGCTAAGGACTTTGCAAGTCGCGTTTCGGAAGCTTCTGATGGCCGCGTAAATCTTCGCATTTTTCCTGCAAGCCAACTAGGTGATTGGGAGGAAGTTTATGAGCAGCTGAGCCAAGGTTCTGTTGATCTGGCAATTCAGTCAATCTCAACGAAATTTGACTCGCGACTTTCTCTTACATGGTTTCCTTACACCGCAGTTGACTATGACAGCGCAAAAGATGCCTGGAACAATGGTGGCTTTCTCTTCAATATCGTGAATGACCTCGTAAAGCCGCAGCAAATTCAGGTTTTAGCACCTTATGCAAACGGCTTGGGCGGTTTGGCTGTTGGCAAACCTGTCGATGATCCGAAAGATCCGAATGCGGACCATAGTGAGCTCAAGATTCGCGTCTGGCCATCGGGCGTGGGTACGCACAAGCCGCTGCTGGAGCGTCTGGGGTATTCAACAACCACAATGCCTTGGGCGGAACTCTACACTGGAGTGCAGACCGGCGTAATCGACGGAATGGTTGGTGGCGTTCCTGAAAATGCGGTTCGTGATTGGAATGGTGTTGTCGATACATGGTTGCAGATCAACGATCATTTTGAAATCAACTGGTTGCTTTCATCAGCCTTCTCCATGGCTCAGTTACCAGAAGAAGATGCTGCCGTGTTGAACGAGATAGCTGCCCAGATGGCTACGGAGCGCTTTAACGCCGTAGAAGAAGCTGACAACCGCTACCTTGAAGAGCTTAGCAAGAATGGTGTGACTGTTGTTACCTATTCACGTGATGAGATCGAAAACATGGCAAAAGCCGTGCGCGTTGATGCATGGCCGAAGATGAAAGATCAGATCGGCGACGAGCTCTATGAGCTGCTTGAAAGCCGCTACTCAAACTAATGAGTTTCGAAGACCGGAGATCTCCTCCGGTCCTCGGACAAAATAAAAGAGGGCGGTATGCTTCAAGAGCGCCAAATACACATTAAGAACCCAATCTGGCAACTCAAGCTGAAGCTGTTGCGGTTCATTATGTTCATCACAAGTATCGCATTCACCACAGCAGTCTTTCTTCAGGTCGTGATGCGATATCTGTTTAACTATTCGCTTTTTGGTGTTGAAGAGTTCGCCAGTTTTGCTGGTGTCATTATGTACTTCGTTGGGGCAGCGTATGGAACGCATGAACGCAGCCACATCTCGGCCAGTCTAGTGGACACAATATTCGGAGAAGGACGCATCACTGCAGGCGTCCATGCCTTCACACGCCTCTTGTCTGCAATTTTGGTGGTTTATATCCTCAACTCACTCTGGGGGCTGCTCGTCTTCACAGAGCGTATGAACACCGTATCAACGGAGCTACGTCTCCCAATGATCTGGATCTATGGGACGATGTTCGTGGGACTGGCTCTGACGGCTTTCTATTTCCTGCTCGAGTTTATTGAAAGCTTCCGCGCAACAATCTGGCACGCACCAAATACGGAATCCTAAATCATGAGCTCCCTAATTTTGATGGACGTTGCGCTTCTCGTGACGTTGATGATCCTTGGTGTACCTGTTGCTTTGACATTTGTAGCCGCAGCCGCATTCCTGATCATCTTTGGTGAATACAACTCGACAACCTTCTTGATAACTGCAGGCTTTTCTAAGCTTTCTTCAGTCGTATTACTTGCGATCCCACTGTACATTCTAGCTGGTGGTATCATGACACAAGGTGGAATTGCCAAACGTTTGCTTGAAGTTGCAGACAGCTTCTTTGGTCGATACCGCTCGGGTCTTGGTGTTGTAACCGTCATCACAACTGCCGTTTTTGGCGCAATCTCCGGGATGGCATCTTCTGCTGTTGCTGCTATCGGTTCTATTGCCATTCCAAGAATGGTGGAACGAGGATATGACCGTGGCTATGCGACAGCTCTGGTCAGCTGCTCAGCAGTTCTGGCGCTGCTCATCCCTCCCAGCGCGACCATGATCCTTTATGGCTGGGTGACAGGTACCTCTATTGCAGCAAGCTTCCTTGCACCTTTGGTTCCTGCACTGTTGCTTGTTGGTCTGTTTTCCTTCTGGAACATGGTCCTGACACGCAAGATGGAGATTACTGTTCCTGAAGCCCAGCCGTTGAATGTGCAGATCAAAACAGTTTTCCAACGCACACGAGAAGCTGGCTTCGGGTTGGCAATGCCTTTGATCATCCTGGGGTTTATCTATGGAGGTATCACCACACCTACTGAAGCTGCTGCTGTGGCTGTGGTCTACGCATTGCCAGTCGCGTTTCTCGTTTATCGGGAGCTGACATTCAAATCGTTTTACGATGTGGTTTGGAAAGCAGCTCAAGTGACTTCGGTACTGATGCTTGTGATCTTTACAGCAAACATGCTAGCGCGCGTGTTGACGCTTGAAGAAGTGCCTCAACAGATACTGGAGACGATGCTCTCCATTTCTGATGATCCGATCGTACTTCTGCTGCTTGTAAACGGCTTCCTGTTGCTTATTGGGATGTTTATGGAGGATGTTTCTGGCATCTTGCTTGCAGCTCCGCTGTTGCTGCCTGTGGTGACCGAGGCTGGCGTACATCCGGTGCACTTTGCTGCGATTATTGGAACCAATCTGGGCATGGGTCTTATTACGCCGCCCACAGCGCCAATCCTCTATTTTGGTACTTTGATAGGGCAGACGTCGCTTGCGAAGGTTCTAAAACCTACTCTGGTGTTTGTTTTCCTCGCATATATGCCAGTGGTTCTGCTCACCACCTTTGTCCCAATACTATCCATGTGGCTGCCGATGGCCGTAACAGGCATCAGGTAGGAGGCAGGTAAATGACACTTCGAATTCTCATTCCCATTGATGTGGAAGAAAAACGCTCATGGACCGAGATTTTGCCAGAGCTAAGGCTTCATGCAAAAGGCAACTCAGTTGAGTTGACCTGCATGACAGTTGTTCCTGATCTGGGCACAGTGATTGCGCAGGCCGCTCAGGCTGCACCTTTTGCATCGTTTGTGCCAGGCGAGCTGAAGGAAAAAGCCCTCGAGGTCGCGCAGTCCCGGCTTGGCGAGATAACCGAAACAGAGGAGTTCGGAATCATCAATCGGTTTGCTCGATCTGGCAACATCTATTCGGAGGTCCTGCAAACCGCTGATGAGTTATCAGCAGATCTCATTATCCTGATGTCTCACATTCCTGATTTCGGAGATTATTTGCTGGGCCCAAATGCAGCAAAGATTGTTCGTCATGCAAATTGCTCTGTGCTGGTGGTACGTCCTAAGAACAAGAGAGCTGTTCATGACTGATGCCTCCAACTCAACGATGAATTATAAGAGTGGGCTGCTGAAGGTTGCTGTTGTCATGACGGGGGGGACGATAGCGAAAAGCTATGATCCTAACTCAGCCCGACTTTATAATTTTGAACTTAAAGTCAAAGAGATCATTACCTCCTTAAGCTTACCAGATCTGGAGTTCACGTTCATTGATTTGATGCATCTGGACTCACTTGAAATTGGTGATGAGGAACGTGCTCAAATTGCCCGTTCAGTTGAAGGTGCTGCTGCAACTCATGATGCGGTGATTGTCACGCATGGCACAGACAGCATGGCGATGAGTGGTGAGGCATTCTGTGGTGCGATTAAGGTACCTCGTGTGCCGGTGATTTTTACAGGTGCGATGGTTCCCTATGTCATTGAAGGGTCTGATGCTTCTCAGAACATGATTGAGGCATTGGTGTGCGCGCGTCTCTTACAGCCCGGTGTCTATATCACCTTCCATAACCGCGTTCTGACGTTGCCCGGAGCACGAAAAGATCATTCCAACCTGACATTTACGGAGGCTTGATGGATGCCCAGAATCGAAACTGATAGTATCGGATCTCGCGAGCTACCTGATGATGCACTGTTCGGCATCAATACGCTTCGCGGTGCAGAAAATTTTATGATCTCTTCTGCAAAGATTGGCGACTACCAAGCTCTGATCCGAGCTCTCGCAATCATCAAGAAGTCAGCTGCCCAAGCTAATGGTGTACTGGGAGGTCTAACCGTCAAGCAGACCGATGCGATCTCCGCGGCGTGTGATGAGATTATGGGTGGCAAGCATCATGACCAGTTCATCATCAACATGTTGGAAGGTTCTGGTGGCACGTCTATCAACATGAATGCCAACGAAGTCATCGCAAATCGCGCCTTGCAAACTATGGGATATGAGGCTGGAACCTACGAACACCTGAAGCCTAATGACCATGTAAACATGGGACAATCAACCAATGACGTGGTTCCTACTGCTGTCAAACTGGCTGTGCTGGAGAAAGTTCCAGCGCTCACTAAGGCTCTGACAAGGCTGGGAGAGGCATTTCAGCTAAAAGCAGATGAGTTTGCTAAAGTGCTCAAAATTGGCCGTACATGTATGCAAGGTGCGCAACCAATGACCATGGGGCAGGAGTTCAGCGGATATTCAGCTGCTATTCTTCGAGCCCGTGACAAAGTCATGGATACTGCTGAAGCCCTGCAGGTTCTGCCATTAGGAGCAACCGCAATCGGAACGGAGCTCGGTGCCCGTGCAGGTTATCAAGAGGCTGTTTATCGGTACTTAGCTCAGGAGGTGCCACATCCTGTTCAGCAATCTGACAATCTGTTTGATGCGATGCAGAACTCAGATGGGTTTTCACGACTTTCTGCTGAACTGCGAGTTACTGCTGAGATTTTGGGCAAGATCTGCCTCGATTTGATTATGATGTCTTCCGATAAACAGTCCGGCATCGGTGAAATCAAGTTGCCTGCGGTTCAGCCAGGATCATCGATCATGCCAGGTAAAGTGAATCCAGTGATGCCCATGATGGTTCAACAACTGGCATTTGCTGTGATTGGTAATGACACGGCGATTTCACTTGCCGCTCTCAATGGACAACTCGAGATCAACCACTTCGAACCGATTATCGCGTCTCGATTGTTTGACAGCATAGATTTGCTTACGCATGGTGCGGATCTGTTTGCGAAAAAATGCGTGAATGGAATAGAAGCATTGGAAGATAAGGCGCTTCAAAATCTCCTCAACTCATCTGCTCTTGCTACCGTATTCGTACCCATACTTGGATATGCTGAGGTCTCCAAGATTGTGAAGGAAGCTGATGTAAACGGAAAACGATTTGTCGATGTCATTGTCGAAATGGGCTTGATGTCACGAGAACAGATCATAAGCAAACTCTCGAATGCTGCTCTTTGGGGCTCCGCAAAATGCTCTAAAGAAGCAATTTCCCTGATCTAGCAGTCCAGCCTTTGCAAAAGCGAAAGCGGCTTCTTGAACAGGCTCATTTGAGCAGTCCTGATATTCTAATCTTCGATGAAGCGACCTCTGCGCTGGATGAGGCGAATACTACTCAGATCGTGAGCATGATACAAAACCTGACAACAGATCATGGAGTGTTGCTGATAGCTCATGACTGCTATCGTAAGCACGATTATCGATTTGAATGACAAAGCTACTTTGGAGAACAAGTAGAGGAATGTTTGAAGAGAGCGAGGCCTTCGTAATTGTTCCCATCGAAGCCTTCTGGATAAATGCGTGGGTGAGGGGGCGGTTCATTTAAGCTCAGGTGCAATTATGTGAACATCAGAACCATTGGGAGTTGGAGGCTCCGCTAGGGTTATGTTGTTGGCACGGCTAATGTGAAAAAAGGCAGCCGAGATATCCTGAGTGATCTCGTCATGGAGTACAAATGAAATTCTGCCCGCGTTGAGCAATGCTTTGTTTTCCTGATTAAGGTCATGTGCAATGTAGCTGTCTGGATACATCTTATATTGCTCAAGCATTTGAATAATTGCCCTGTTTCCTCCGCCCATGGAGTACACAGCACATATGTTCGGCTCTTTCTCAAGAATAGAGGCCAGGTCTTTTTCAATTTTATGATCAACTCCAGAACCTCCTGTGGTTTCAACAAATTTCAGGTCTGGACGATTACGTGTGAGCCATGATCGAAAACTGAGTGCGCGTGTTTCTTCACCTTTAAAATGCTCGTGACTGCGGCTCATCAATATAGTTCCGCCAGCAGAATGCAGCATCTTTGAGATCAGGTAAGCTGCAGTCTTTCCCGCCTTTGCATTGTCAATTCCAATGTATGTCAGTCGTTCTGAGATCGGAATATCGGTGAACATCGTGAGGACAGGAATATTCCTTTCTGAGAGCGCTTTGATCATGTCTCTGAGCTTTGGCGTGTCACGCAGCTTCAGGCAAACCCCATTACTACCGTGAGTCATAATGCGTTTGAGGTAACTGACGGCCTCAGCCTCTTGCATATGCTCTTGCATGATGAAACGCGGCCGGATGACGACAGGGTTTGATCTGCCAATTTCACTTTCAACAGCGCGCCGTATTTCAGAGGAGAAGCGGTCCGGAGCTTCGACAACAAAGTCGATAAAGAGCTTCTTGCCGCGTGCAGACAATTGCTTTTCCTGCAAGTGCAAATCTGCAATCGCGTTTTGTACTCTGCGGACAGACTGCAGACTTACGTTTGTGCGGCTGTGAAGTACGCGGTCAACCGTTGCTGTACTTAATCCAGCTTGAAGAGCGATTTCTTTAACAGGGAAACGATGTGTCATTGATGGATTCTTGATGGAAATGCATATGGCTGGCAATTCAACATTTTGCTTATTTAAGGCCTGATACATCAAGGAGAGGGACTAAGATGGTCAGTAGCAAACAAATTGATGGATTTTACAGGCAATCGGCCTGTGACTTAAACGAGTTCAAGGCACTCGTGGAACAGGAGCTGTCCGCTGAGACAGTTCCCAACGCCACCCATGTGCAAAGCAATATCCCTATTTACAGCGCAGCGAACCTGCGAAATATGCTTGAAGACACATCCAAGCGCAGAAGCTTGTTGTCAGAGTGGGCTAGTGTTTTGCAAAATACAGCTGGTGTTCTGGTGATTAAGGGAGCAGCAGAAAATATCGCAGCGATAGACGAAGCTACGCAGATATTTGAGAGCATTATTTCTGCTGAGAGATCTTCCGGTAGTGGCGGTGATCATTTTGCAGCAGCTGGTGCGAACGATCGTATCTGGAACAGCCTGCAGAAGCTATGCTTGGCAGATCCATCTGTATTTGCTCGTTACTTTGCCAATCCGCTCATTGACGCGGTCTGTGAGAGCTGGTTGGGGCCGAATTATCAGATGACGACACAGGTCAATCTGGTCCATCCGGGAGGGGCAGCACAGCAAGCACACAGAGATTATCATCTGGGCTTTCAAACAGCTGAGGTTTGTGAGGATTATCCGGCTCATGTCCATCACCTGTCACCCTACATGACCTTGCAGGGCGCGATTGCTCACTGTGATATGCCCCTTGAAAGCGGACCAACAAAGTTGCTGCCGTTTTCACAAAAATACTTGCCAGGTTATGTGGCGTGGAGGCGAGACGATTTCCGGGAGTATTTCGAGGCTAACTATGTGCAGCTGCCCCTCGAAAAGGGAGATGCGGTTTTCTTCAATCCTGCATTATTCCATGCAGCTGGTGCGAACACGACGACAGATATTCACCGTATGGTGAACTTGCTTCAGGTCTCATCTGCGTTTGGCCGCGCAATGGAAAGTGTTGATCGTAGTGCTATGTGTTCTAAGGTTTTTCCGGCCTTGAAGCATCTGACTGAGCAAGGGGTGCTATCAGGCAATCATCTTGACGCGGCAATAGCATCCTGCGGAGAAGGGTACTCGTTCCCAACCAATCTGGATTTGGACCCACCAGTCGGCGGGTTAGCTCCTGAAACTCAGCAAATGCTATTGAAACGCGCGTTGAATGAAGGGATGACCGTGGACGTTTTCACGAAGGAGCTGCAAAAGCAAAGTGCTCGCCGTCTGCCTTAAAGGTCAATTTCATAATAGTCAGCGCTATCTAAGGTTCGGCAGGGCTTTTTTTAGGGGGGGGGGCGAATGGTGGTTTTAGTCGCATTGCCGACTGCCTCGCTCCCCATCTGGCTGTCCAATGATTAACTGGGCGTCGACAAGGCACCCTTTGAGATTGCGATCATCAGAACACCCCTCACCACAAACTTATGTCATGGTGAGGGTTCAAATGCAGTGTAACTGGGGCGGTCAAAAACAAACAGGCCGTCTTCTCGCACGTGCACGTTCAACCAATCGGTGTGAGCGTCCTTTCTTGCCATTCAATTACGGTGTTGCCTGCTTGATGTACGCATCGTGGCTGTTTTGCTGTCTTCCGAGCTGATGTTGATCTCTTTATTTGAAGCCGCGAACGGCTACCTCATATCATCAAAACAGTAAATTTAATGCAAGCGGTTGCAATATTGGTAATTGTTGGGTTAGTTTAATCCCGTAGTGATCGACAGAAAAGATTTAGTGATATTAGTGTTTGTTTGGGTTTTAGTGTTGAAATAGCTCCCAAATTCGCTTCATTAAATCTTGCAATCGGTTGCTAACGCAAATGGGAGGAAACTATGAAACAAACTGGTTTACTGGCAGCAGTCGCTGCGTTCACGATGATGGCAACAGCCGTAAACGCCGACACTATCGGTTTTTCAAGTCCAAATTTTGATGATAATTTCCAGACAGCTCTTCGAGAAGCTGCTAAAAGTCGTGCGGAAGAACTCGGGCATTCAATTCAGATCGAAGATGCCCGAGAAGATGTAGGCATGCAGTTGAGCCAAATTCAGAACTTTATTGCCTCTGACGTTGCTGCAATCATCGTAGCGCCGGTAAGTGCGGCAGCGACCCCTCAAATCACCAAAATGGCAGAAGCAGCAGACATTCCGCTGATCTACGTGAATCGTCGCCCTGCAGATCTGGATGCGCTGGGTGAAAAGGCTGCCTTTGTGGGGTCTGATGAAACCTGGTCCGGCACGTTGGAAGCTTTTGAAGTGTGCAAGCAGGCAGCTGGCACTGGTAAGGCGGTCATGTTGATGGGGATTCTTTCAAATGAAGCTGCCGTTACCCGCTCTGAAGACGTACGCGAAGTCCTGAAGCTTTCCATGTGTAACGGCATCGAGCTTGTTGCGGAACAAGAAGCCAAATGGCAGCGCACAGAAGCAAACAATGTTGTTTCGAACTGGCTCAGCTCTGGTCTCGAATTCGATATCGTATTTGCCAACAACGACGAGATGGCTCTTGGCGCGGTGCAGGCTCTCAAAGCTGCTGGCGTGAATATGGATGATGTGCTGGTTGCTGGTGTTGATGCAACAGATGACGCTCTTGCTTCTTTGGGCAAGAACGAGCTGGATGTCACCGTTTTCCAGAATGCGAAGGGGCAGGCAACTGGCTCTGTTGATGCTGCTGTGAAAGCCATGAACGGCGAAGCTCTGCCAAACTGGATCAATATTCCGTTCGAGCTGGTCACTCAGGACAATCTCAAATCCTACATGAGCCAATAACAGGCTTTCAGTAAGGGCGCTCCGTGTATCTGCGCGGAGCGCTGCTCGCTTTGCAACTCATATTCTATTGGCCGTGATGTCGGTTTGGCCGATTTTATCTCAGCCCTGATGAGGAAAAGAACAATGAATGATGCGAGAAAGATCGTCCTGCGAACGCAAGGTCTTTGCAAAAACTATGGTGGAGTGCAAGCTCTGAAAGGTGCAGACTTTGAGCTCCGTGAAGGCGAACACATCGCAATCGTTGGCGATAACGGGGCAGGGAAGTCCACCTTTGTTCGCCAGATCACTGGCGTCGAGCAACCCTCTTCTGGTCAGATGTTCTTCGACGGAAAAGAGGTCAGCTTCAAAAGTCCTCTCGATGCTCGGGAAGCAGGTATTGAGGCTGTATTTCAGAATCTGGCACTCGCCAATGACCTGGATGTTCCAGCCAACATCTTCCTTGGACGTGAAGAAGTCTATTTCAATCTCGGGCCCTTCAGTTTTCTGAATGAGAAGAAAATGCTGGCGAAAGCCAAAGAAGGCCTTGAGAAGACCGCTGTTAAGATTCCCAACTTGCGCAACGCAATTGGTAAAATGTCCGGTGGTCAGCGCCAGTGCGTTGCAATCTCACGCTCTGCAGCCTTTGCCTCAAAACTCATTATCATGGATGAGCCAACCGCAGCACTTGGGGTTCAGGAAACCACGCAGGTCGAAAACATCATTCGCCGCCTGAAAAAACAAGGCGTTCCGCTGATCCTGATCAGCCACAACTTACGTCAGGTGTTTAACCTGGTAGACCGGATCTTCGTGTTCCGGCGTGGTGAAATCGTTGGCGTCGTGGATGCGGACAAGACGGATGGCAACGAAATTGTCTCCCTTATTACAGGTGTGAAAACTGGCGTGCATGAAAACGCCAGCTACATATAATTGGGAGCACATAGATGAACACTACTGCAATCCGAAAGCTTCCTCAGGAGGCGAGCATTCTGATGGTTTTGATCGGAATTGCCGCGCTTTTTGAGATCCTGGGCTGGATTTTCGTTGGGCAAAGCTTTCTGGCTAACTCTAAGCGGCTCGTTATCATTGTTCTTCAGGTATCTATCATCGGCATCATTGCTGTTGGTGTAACGCAAGTCATCATTACCTCTGGTATCGACTTGTCGGGCGGGTCCGTAGCAGCACTCTCTGCCATGGTGGCAGCGAGCTTTGCGCAGGCGTCTGGCGGCTTTTCCATCTTCTATCCAGGCATTGTAGATCTACCCGTTATTGTTCCTCTGCTGGCTGGCATCGGGGTTGGGTTGCTTGCAGGAAGTATCAATGGAGCCATCACTGCCTATACCGGAGTTCCCCCGTTCATTCCTACACTGGGAATGCTTGTTGCAGCTCGTGGGCTTGCTGTGCTGTATGCAGAAGGCCAGCCAATCTTTGGTTTGACCGAGCAATATACGGCGATTGGGCAAGGCATTAATCCGGTCCTGATTTTCCTCGGTGTTGCTGTGCTCTTTCATATTCTTTTGAAGCATACGGTTTATGGGCGCCGGACTTATGCGATCGGATCCAACGAAGAGGCGGCCCGAATAGTCGGCATCAAAGTAAACCGCCATAAGGTTCTTGTATATTCGATTGCGGGTGGCCTTGCCGGTCTTGCCGGTATCGTTATGAGTGCGCGAGCGACAATGGGCCAGCCTGGCATGGGCTTCATGTACGAGCTGGATGCAATCTCCGCAGCCGTCATTGGCGGAACGTCATTGTTCGGCGGCAAAGGGAAGATTTCGGGGACCGTTATCGGCGTCTTCATTCTCGGCGTTATCACATCAGGTTTCACCTTCCTGCGGATCGATTTTTATTATCAGGAAATCGCCAAGGGCATGATCATCGTTGCTGCCGTTATCGCTGACCAGCGTCGGCAGGCTCGTAAGGCATAGTTCGGAGGCCATCTTGATTAATTCATCATCAACATTAGGCTCAGCCGAAACGCAAAAGTCTCTCCTTCAGCGTCTTCCAAAGGACACGGGTATTCTTCTGGTACTCGTCGGAATCGCCGCAATTTTTGAAGTTTTGGGCTGGTTTGTCGTTGAGCAGACTTTCATCTTCAACGGTCAACGTCTGTTCATCATGATCCTGCAGATGGCAATCATTGGCATTCTTGCTATTGGCGTTGGTCAGATTATCATCATGGCAGGCATCGATCTTTCCGGTGGTTCCATTCTTGGTTTCGCCGGCATCGTAGCGGCCTCTCTGGCACAAAGCTCAGAGTATGCCCGAGCTGTCTATCCAGCACTTACAGATCTGCCGATCATCTTTCCGGTACTCGCAGGCATTGCGGTCGGAGCGCTGCTTGGTTTTGTCAACGGGAGCGTAATTGCCATTACCGCAATTCCGCCGTTTATCGCGACCCTTGGGATGCTTGTCGCAGCGCGTGGCTTGGCGCGTTGGTATACAAGTGGCAAGCAGGTGAGCTTCCTGACTGAGGATTTTGCTATCTTCGGTTCCGGAGCCTGGCCAGTCATAACATTCTTGATTGTTGCTGGCGTCTTCCATGTGCTTTTGAAGTACACGGTTTATGGGCGCCGTACCTATGCAATTGGCTCAAATGAAGATGCAGCCCGTGTTGCAGGCATTGCCGTCAAAAGACACAAAATCCTTGTGTACACCATGGCTGGCGCACTCTACGGCATCGCCTCCATCGTTCAAACCTCGCGCGCAATGACCGCTCAATCTGGCACTGGCCTGATGTTGGAGCTGGATGCAATCTCGGCAGTTGTGATTGGTGGAACCTCTCTCTTCGGAGGTCGTGGTCGCATTATGGGCACCATCATTGGTGTGCTTATTTTGGGTACATTGACGTCAGGATTTACCTTCTTAGGTATCGATGTTTATTACATCAATATCGTGAAAGGTGTTCTGATTGTTGCGGCCGTAGTGGCAGATACTTATCGCCAAAAGCGAGTTGCAGCCTGATGATAGGTAAAACTTCGAAGCTGGGAGGTCTGCTCTCAGTTTCGAAGGGATAACCAAGTAATAACACCAAAATTTAATTGTGTTTTTTTACTTGGGCCATCATTGATGAACGGATTAATTTGTATCTTCCAGATGCGTGAAAACGAAAAGGCAGAGGATGGCTGTTACGCTAAAAGATGTTGCATTGCGTGCCGGGGTCTCTGCTTCAGCGGTGTCGCGCTCCTTTACGGAAGGTGCAAGCGTTTCTGCAAAAACCCGCCGAAAAGTCGAGAAAGCAGCACAAGAGTTGGGCTACCGACCCAATGTCTTAGCTTCCAGCTTAACAACGCGGCGGACAAAGCTCATTGGTCTGGTTTCCAACAATTTCCATAACCCAGTTTTTCTGCAGGTCTTTGATCTGTTTACGCAGTCATTGCAGGCAAAAGGGCTCAGGCCTCTTCTCGTAAACCTTTCAGGTGAGGTTGATCCGGCTAAATCACTCGATATGCTTCTGCAATACAGCGTTGATGGAGTAATTGTAGCGTCTTCCACTCTGCCTCCTGATTTTGCTGAATCATTCCGGCATGCAAAAATACCGGTTGTGCATTCCTTTGGGAGATGCAGCGCGACGCCGACTGTGCACACCGTAGGCATTGATAACCGTTACGCCGGTGAGTTGGCTGCGGAGCTCTTGCTCTCTAAAGGGTATGAGCACATCGGATTTTTGGGTGGGCCGGAAAATGCGTCATCTACGCAGGATCGCCTCTTCGGTTTTCAACGAGTTCTCGCTGAGCATCCTAGTGTAAAATTATCCGTCGATTTTGCGGAGGATTACTCTTATGATGCAGGTAGGAAAGCGATGCAGAGCATCTTGCTGAAAGACCGCGCTAACGCTTATTTTTGTGGTGATGACGTGCTTACTATCGGAGCATTGAGTGCCGCGCAGACCGCTGGTCTAAAAGTACCGGAAGAAATAGGCTTTATTGGCTTCAACAACATGGAAATGGCAGGTTGGGCAAATATCAATCTGACAACCATCCATCAACCTGTTCAGCAAATCATTTCATCCTCTGTTGAGCTGCTTGTTGACTGCCTGGAAGATCCAGATCGGATTCCTGAAACACGTATGTTTCCATGCCGTGTGGTTGAACGTGGAACACTTTTACTAAAGGCCGCTTAGTTGCTGGCAAATACTAGGGGCGCCTACAAAAAAGGGGCCAGTAAGTATACGGCCCCTTTTCAAAAGTGTTACTTCAGCAGGGCTGGGACTGCGTCTTGCCATGCACCAGCTGCATGCGCTGACTTTACTGCCGCATAAACACTTGCCATAGACCGCAAACCATCTTCACAGCTTGGGAATAGGAAAGCTGATCTCTCAGAAGATCCGCTGGCTTTGTCCGCGTGGATCATCTCTGCAAGGTCGCAATAGATATTTGCAAAGGCCAGGGGCATGCCTTCGGAGTGGCCAATTGTTACGCGCGATGCGTTTTGGGCTGCATTATACAAGTCGCCAGCACCGCGCTCGATGATCTGGGTGCGACCATTCAATGGTGTGTAGTACAACTGGTTGGGGTGTTCCTGTTGCCAGGCCAAACCACCTTTTTCACCAAACACTTGCAAGCTCAGGCCATGCATACGCCCCACGGCAACTGCTGATGTCCAGAGCCGCCCGACTGCACCACCATCCATTCGGAAGTTGATCATTGCGTCATCTTCCAGTTCGCGGCTGGCAATAGTCGATGCAAAGTCAGCTGAGACAGTCGATACTTCCTGCCCGGTTACAAAGCAGGCCATATGCAGCGCGTGGATACCTGCATCAGCTAATACGGCAGAAACGCCAGCAGCAGCAGGATCGTAGCGCCAGCGAACGCGAGGATTGTCAGCATCGGCAGCATCTGCATGGAAACCGTGTGCGAACTCTGCTTTCACAAGACGGACGTCACCCAGATCACCAGCAGCAATCATTTCTCTCATCTGGCGAACCAGAGAGAATCCTGAATAGCCAAAGTTTACTGCGCACTTTTTGCCAGTCCGGCGACTGATCTTTACGATCTCTTCGCCTTCTTCGACAGTCATGGTCATCGGCTTTTCACACAGCACATGAAAGCCACCTTCGAGGAAGGCTTTGGTGATCTCAAAGTGCGTTGCGTTTGGTGTTGCAATAGTCACAAGATCAACTTTGTCACTGCGCGTTTTTTCAACGGCCAGCATTTCCTGCCAATCACCATAAGCCCGGTCTTCTGCAATACCCAGCGACTGAGCAAACATGCGCCCTTTTGCTGCATCTGCATCCAGAGCGCCCGCCGCCAGCTGAAACAAACCGTCAACGGATGCCCCTAGACGGTGAGCAGGACCAATCTGGCTTCCTTCGCCGCCTCCAATCAGACCCCAGTTTAATTTAGTCATGATGTTTCCTCAGTGAAAGCCAATGGATTCCAAGTAGTTACGATTGTGTTTAGCATCATCAATCGGAGATGTGTCACCTTGTGGGTCGCAGTCTTGCTCAACCGTACACCAGCCTTCAAAGCCTGCCTGGCGCAGTTTTTCAAGCACTGCTGGGAAATTCACTTCTCCCTCACCAAGGTTACAGAAAATCCCTTGAGCGCATGCGTCGTAAAAACCAATCCTGTTGGTTATAACCTCTGCCTTTACCGATGCCGATGTATCTTTGAAGTGCATGTAAGAAATGCGGTCCATATGGCGGTCCATGAATGCAACCGGATCAAAGCCAGCATATGTAGAGTGGCCAGTATCTAAACAGATTTTTAGTAACTCGGGATCGGTTTCAGCCAGGAGGCGTTCTAACTCACTCTCGAAGTCCATAAAGCCTGCGGCATGCGCGTGGATGCCGACTGTAAGGCCGTATTCTTCGGCCCCCATACGCGCAACTGTCATGATACGCTCTTTGAATGCAGTCCACTCCTGCAGATCCATTTGCTCGGCTTCACTCGCACGTCCGGCAGTTGGTGCCCTCCGTGGTGAAATTGAGTCAATCAGCACCAAATGCTCGGCATCATGAGCCTTCAGGGCTTCGCAGGTCCGCTTCGCGCCATCCCAAACATCCTCCCATGCTTTCGGATCATGAAACGGCCGGAAAACGACACCCCCAACCAGTTCCAGATCCCGCTTCACAAGCGCATCCTTCAGCACTGCCGGGTCCTCTGGCATATAACCAATCGGCCCAAGTTCGATGCCCTTGTAGCCCGCGGCGGCACATTGATCGAGAACGCTTTCCCAGCTCGGGTTACGTGCATCATCTGCGAACTCTACCCCCCATGAGCAGGGCGCATTACCAATTCTAATTCCCACGTTTCATCCCTTTGTTGTACTTAGAGCGATGTTGCTAATCTACTGGTGCCATCATGCTGCTGTGGCGGACTTATGTTCAGGCCGGAGGAGGGGTATGGAAAATTGAAAGCGGTTTCAATATGATTTGCCACAGCATTGACCAGACTGAAACTATATCGAACGTAAGGCCCTCTCATCTGAAAACCTGCAGCCTTTCTTTAAGCCCGAACCTCTGGAGAACATGAAGTCACGCAAACGACGTGTTTACATATGAACGGGCAAAAAAATCATTCTACACTCGATATAAACGCTATTTTTGCCCCTCTTACTGCGAACAGGTAGGTGTAACCCCTCCGAGCAATCCTAAGATCTGATCGCGAGAAAGATGCGGATAGTTCAGCGCAATCTCATAGATCTCTCACCTGTAGTTACCTCTCATCAGTGCAGTTCCAGTTGGGTCAAAATACATCTCCCAGAAAAGATTTGTTGCAACCGGTTGCAAAATAGGTATCCTTCAAAATTACCACGGCGTCAATAGACGAGTTGATGGGACCGCGAATTGTGGCGGAACAAGGCGACAATTGCAGGCGGAAGGAAATAGGGACACCATGACCACAAAAAGTGAAATCACCACTGGCACAATCCGTTTGACTATGGCGCAGGCGATCATCCGGTATCTTGCAAACCAGTACATAAGTATTGACGGTGACGAAGTGCTGCTCTGCGGAGGTGGGTTCGGAATTTTTGGTCACGGCAATGTGTCATGCTTGGGCGAGGCACTATATGAGCATCGCGATACACTTCCGCTTTATCGAGGTCAGAATGAACAAGGCATGGGCTTTGCCGCTGCAGCCTATGCCAAATATCATTTACGTAAGAGATTCATGTTCTGCACGGCTTCAGCAGGACCAGGCACAACAAACCTTGCCACATCAGCTGCGTTAGCACACACGAACAGGCTTCCAATGCTACTGTTATGTGGTGATGCGTTCATCTCAAGATTGCCGGACCCGGTGCTGCAACAGGTGGAGCATTATGGTAATCCGACTGCATCAGTGAATGATGCTTTCCGCGCAGTCTCCCGTTACTGGGACCGTATTACACATCCAGCACAGATCATTCAGTCGTTGCCTGCTGCGATAGCGACCATGCTTGACCCGGCTGATTGCGGTCCAGCGTTCCTGGGACTGCCACAGGATGTCCAAGGTTGGGCCTATGACTACCCTGTTGCTTTCTTCGAGAAAAAAGTTCACCGCATCCGTCGGCAGACACCTGATGAGTTGGAGCTTGATGACGCGATTGCACTCATTCAAGCCGCAAAAAAGCCTGTGATCATAGCAGGCGGTGGCGTGCAATATTCTGGTGCCGCGCAAGAATTGCTTGCGTTTGCTGAACAGACACAAATTCCGGTTATAGAAACAATAGCGGGCCGTGCAAACCTGCTGTCAGATCACGAGCTGAATTGCGGACCAGTCGGCGTAACAGGCTCAAACTCAGCAAATGCAATTGCTGCTGATGCTGACGTGGTTATTGCTGTTGGAACACGTTTGCAGGACTTTACCACCGGGTCATGGACCGCTTTCAGAAAAGATGCTCGGTTTGTTTCCCTTAATGCTGCTCGTCATGATGCAAGCAAGCATCGATCGCTCCCTGTCGTGGGTGATGCAAAATTAGGTTTGTCTGCGTTTATTGCATCCTTAAAGCTATACAAGGCTCCAGAGACGTGGACCGCATTTGCGCAACAGGAAAAGGCAGAGTGGCTCTCCTATGTGAAGCACAATGTTGACCCCGCAAATGGACCTAACAGCTATGCGCAGGTTATCGGTGCCGTAAACGACCTGTGTGACAACAATGACAGGGTTGTTGCAGCTGCAGGCGGCCTGCCTGCCGAAGTTACCGCTAACTGGCAAACCAAAGCCATCGGCTCGGTTGATGTCGAATTCGGCTTCTCATGCATGGGCTATGAGATTGCCGGCGGTTGGGGGGCACGTATTGCTCAATCCGAGAAAGAGCCCGATCAGGATACCATCGTGTTTACAGGTGACGGTTCCTACCTGCTCATGAACTCGGATATCTATTCCTCCGTCCTGACCGAAAAGAAGCTCATTGTCATGGTTTGCGACAATGGTGGCTTCGCCGTGATCAACAAACTTCAGAACAACACCGGCAACACCTCTTTCAACAATCTGATCAAAGATTCACCAACAATTACAAACCCTGTTGCAGTGGATTTTACTGCGCACGCAAGAGCTCAAGGCGCACTGGCAGAAACCGTAGAGACGATTGCAGAGCTGCGTGAAGCGTTCAAACGGGCAAAGGCAGCAGACCGAACCACGATCATTTCTATTCAGGTCGATCCTTATGAAGGATGGACACAGGAAGGTCATGCATGGTGGGAAGTTGGACTGCCCGAAGTTTCTAACAGTCAGAATGTACGCACCGCACGTGAAGAATGGGAAGTTGGTCGCATAAACCAGCGTGTGGGTGTGTAATGAACAGACTTTTGCAACAGCTACAGGGGAAAAGATATCTGGTTGTCGGGCGTGCAGGCATGGACCTCACGCCAGAACCTGCAGGCACATCAATTGAAGATGCGCAAACCATGTCTGTGCATCTGGGCGGATCTGCTGCAAACATTGCAGTCGCCCTGCGCCGGCAAGAATGCCACGTTTCGTTGCTGACCCGTGTTTCTGACGATGCAATCGGACGTTACTGCGTCAATCAATTGGAGCGGTACGGAATAGTTCACAAGTACGTCACCCCAATTGGCGGAGAATACAGAAACAGCCTTGCGCTCTCGGAAGCACGTTTGCTCGATCATCAGACGACCATTTACCGAAATGGTGCAGCAGATTTTATGATGAGCGAAGCCGATGTAGACGCTGTTGATTTCTCTCAGTTTGATGCAATCGTGACCACAGGAACTTTGCTGGCCTCCGAGCCATCTCGCACAGCGACTTTTTACGCCTTGGAGAAAGCAAAAGCTGAGGGATTGGTTTCGATTTTTGATATCGATTACCGCCCCTACAGTTGGGCATCCGCACAGGAAGCCACAGAGACATATAAACGCATGAGCTCACTCTGTGATGTCATTGTAGGGAATGACGAGGAGTTTGGTTTCATGGCTGGGAACATGGCTAATGGCCCGAAGTTTGCCCACGAACTTGCAAACAGATCTGACTGTATCTGCATTTACAAAATGGGCTCGAAAGGCTCAACCACCTACACTGAAAATGAGTCATTTCAGACCGGCATATTCACTGTTTCTGCAGTGAAGCCGACGGGTGCAGGAGATGCATTTCTAGGTGGTTTTCTATCCTCACTTTCAAATGGAAAGACCTTGCAGCAAAGCGTTTTTCGCGGGTCTGCCTGCGCAGCAATTGTGGTGTCCAAGGTTGGCTGTGCAACAGCAATGCCCGATGAAAAAGAGCTGGTGAGGTTTTTGAAACAACACAGCATTTCCGTAGAAGAAACATTGAGTTTGACGAAGGACTAAGCATGCATATCCCTCCATATAATAATCAGAATAAGCCCATCGTAGACGTTGATGATGCCCGCGTTCCGTTAAACTACTTCAACATCGTAAAGCTGAAGCAAGGGGAAGCATTCCACTATCAGGTTCCCGGTTATGAAACTTGCATCGTACCTGCAACTGGCTCGGTAAACGTTGAATGCGAAGGGTTGAACTGGAATGGAATAGGCGGTCGCGGCGTAGATGTTTGGGATGGCGAGCCTGAAGGGGTCTATATCCCGACCGGAGCGAAAACAACAATTGTTTGCGTCAGTGATGCCGCCGAAGTGTTCATCGCTGGAGCGCGATATGACGGTGTTCTGACACCATTTGCGGTGACATCATCTGACCTGGATGTTGTTCAGTACGGCTCAGATGACACGAAAACACATCGTAAAATCAAGCATATACTTGGAACTAAATATCACGATAAAGTTGGCCGTCTCTTGGTTTCCGAACTGTTTACTGTAGGGCAGGGCGGCTGGTCAGGATTTCCTCCTCATAAGCATGACACTGACAACTTGCCTTATGAGACACGGCATGACGAAACTTACAACTTCCGCTTCCGGCCCGGACACGGCTTTGGAATGCAGCTGCTTCAGAAAGAAGATGGGAAAGTCGGGGAAGCCTATCACATCGTAGATGGATCAACTCTTGTTATCGATAAGGGCTACCATCCTTGTGTCGCCGCACCGGGCTATGAAATGTATTACTTCACAATTCTCGGCGGCCTCAGTCAACGTTCACTGGTGCAGCATTTCCAGCCAACGCACGCATATCAGGTCGAAACGATCCCAGGCATCAAAGACATGATCGCCAAGTTTAAGTAGTGATACAGTAATGCCTATTGCAAACCTTAAAGACGTTTTAGCCCCAGCCATGAACAATGGGACAGCAGTTGCTGGCTTTGTTGTCTTAGGTTGGGAAGATGCACGTGCATTTGTGGAGGCTGCCGAAGAGATCGGCTGCCCGGTCATTCTGCAGGCAGGTCCTGGATGTCGCGCCCATACTCCATTGGAAGTTCTGGCGCCAATGTTTAGAGTTCTAGCTGAGACAGCCTCTGTTCCAGTGGTTGCTCATCTTGACCACGGCTACGAAGTAGAGGATTGCCTGAAAGCAATAGACCTTGGCTTTACTTCCGTCATGTTTGATGGCTCCAAGCTTCCTCTTGAGGAAAACATCCGCCTGATGCAGTCCATCGCTGCAAACGCTAAGCCACATGGTGTCTCTCTGGAAGGAGAAGTCGGCTTTGTTGGCTACGCTGAGGGTGCTGTGTCCTCAGGTACGAAACCAGAAGAAGCCGCGCAGTTTGCGAAGGAAAGTAATGCCGACGCGCTCGCAATCTCTGTCGGTAATGTGCACTTGCAACAAGAAAAAGCAGCAATGATCGATTTCGATCTGGTCCATGCCATTGAAAACGTCACCAACATTCCGCTCGTGCTACACGGAGGCTCTGGGATTCCTGCAAAAGTCAGGCAGAAACTGGCAAAAGAAACAAAGATCTGCAAGTTCAATATTGGTACCGAAGTTCGCATGGCCTTTGGGCAATCGCTTCGGAAAACTCTGAATGAGGACGCACAGATTTTTGACCGGATAAAACTCCTGACGCAAGCAGAAGAAAGCGTCAAACAGGCAGCTAAGAAAGTCATGCTGGATATAAGTATGGCATAGCATGTCTCGGTCTCGAGCAGATAGGCTCTTGAGAGGGTGATTAGCTTGCTCTTTCAGAGTGAATGAAAGGGAAAGTGGTGCATAAACAGCTGCGCCAATATAGAGATCTGCACTTCTCCATAGGGGGCGACAAGCAGTACCTCATTTTAAGGTTTGCGTTTCGTCACATAATCTTGGCAATTCACTCCAATGTTTTGAGCTTCAAATATGCGAGGTCATGGCTTTCAAGTGCGAGATGCACTCCTTGAAGATTCCGCAGACACCACTTTCGTTCTACATGAAAGCACTTCCCAATTACGCGATGCAGATCATAACAATGATCCATGCAAGGCTTCCAGATGGTTGGCTAACAAGACCCCCGCAACTGCGTTGCCACTTTACTAGTCGCGTGTTTAGCGATCCGTCGGCGCAGGGGACACTCGCGTCGTGGTGGTGAAGCAATAACAAAACATTGGATTTGCGAAGTGCGCACCCAATATTTTCTGCTGCAACTAGCGATCTAGTGCGCAAAGCCCCACCGCATACGATTGCGGCCCGGAAGGACCCAAAAGCTGGGGTAGGGGATGCGTGGTATGGAATTGTGCCGAGGATATTGCACGGCTTGACTGCGATTGGAGGAGGAGACCGCAGTTCCACTGAGCATAGCGATAATCTGCCCGAACCAGCCTGTTTCTGTCGCGCCAGAAGTGCAGGGTCATTTGTTAGGGTACGCGGTAGGACGCAGTTGAACCCAGCCCAAAGCGGTCGCGAGACGATAGCAGCCGGGAATAGACGGTATCAGCAAGCAAGGCACCTCTTGTTTGAAAGCGCTCGCTCGCCACACTAAGCGGGCCCTCATGCACCCACGAGATCAACGGTATGACACCTATAAGCCCTTGTTTGTGCGGGTGGGTATGGCATTGCGCGGTACCGAGTAGAACCAACTCAAGCCATGTGTGGGAGGCACAAGCGAGAAGAGGAGCATGCGCCATGCACGTGACTTACATCTACACAGAACACCCCCAATGGGGGACGGAAATCCTACGCTACACTAGTGAGGAAATGCGTGAGATCTTTGGTGACAAGAACGCCGAAGAGCTGTGGGAGGGTAAGATCATCTTGCACAAGGGCGGCGCCTACCTGGACATGCTCAGCGCCGCCAGAGACAAGCTGGCAGCTGAACTGGAAAGTTAAGCCTACCACCCCACAAGAAGCCTGACCCCGCCAACGGTGCGGGGTTGCGATCGTGAAGGCGGGCAGGGTGCCCGCTAAAGTGGAGGTAGTTCTATGAGAACCAGCACAATCAGGATTGCAGCACACGACTTAGCCAAGGCAGGGTTTAACGCAAATCGGCCATATGAGGCCTGTGACCCGATCGCCTGCGCCCTCGACGACAAAGCCGCGGTCAAGGCACGGGTCAACGCAGACAGCATGACGCTCACGGTGGAAGTGAATACCAACCAGCTTCTTGATGCAGCAACCACACTGCGAGAACTCGGGCTGATTTGAGCCAGGTAGATTTTAGGATATGGATTGTACCCCGCCTTGTGCGGGGTTTGCCTTTTGGTAGGGTGGTTCAGCCAGAAGCCTGATCTGAGGCAATGGAGGCCAATACCCCTTCCGGGTCTCTAGTGAAGCCCCTTCCCGGTCTATGGATGAGCTTTTAAAACTCAGCTCAAACTCAAAAAGGCCTGAGAGGCACTATGCCTCCCAAGCCAGAATATTCCATGAGAGGCAGGACCTCTCGGTATTCCTTATTTTTTAGTCTTTTGAGACTTCCAGTGCGCAAGGATCAAGCAGTTCGGAGATCCTCTCGCTACTTGCTTGCGCATTTTCTATGTGATTGCGCACAGTATCAAACAGCGTCAGCAACGCTTCATATTCCTGGGTATGCTCCATGCGTTCGCTCATCACCACGCTCATGGAATAGACTAGATTTTTGAGGTGGTTGGTTGATAATCGAAGCTGATCCACTTCATTGCGAAGGGACGTATGGGCACTACTCTTTTTACCAGTTTCAGTCATCATAAAGCCCTCTCTACTGGGGTGTTAAATGAACCACTCAGCAGAAGGCTTGTGACAACCCACTGGTGAGCGGGAGGTTCACAACCTGGTAGAGTCAGGCGGGTTTATTCCCCCGCGAAGGGGTATTGTATTCACCGCCCTCCCGCCCATAAGCGAGAGTTTGCGTAAGGAGGGCTAACTCCAAACACAAATTGACCGCCGAAATAACGGCAGCGGTGACCGCTCTACTAAGAGGTTGTGATGCCTCAAGAGGACCATGCGATGATTGGCGCAAGGTGTCAATGCAAGGAAACCGAATTCCTCCACAAACCCATGGCATTAGCCGGTCATGAATGTAGAGGGTAGAAGTGCCGGTGACTTCACCTTCGCTTGTTTATAGCGCGCTGTATGGTGAGAACTGCCGCCACAGCGCGGCGATGAGCGGTAGAACGGGTCAGCCCGACCTGAATGCAGATGGGTCGCCAGCGGAAACCTTCAGCCCGCATCCAAAGGATTTTCCTGTCATCAGGTTCAAAGATGTATCGTAGCCAATCAATGGCTTCTTCCATGTGCTGAATGTCTTTGGCGCTGGGCACCGCCCGGATTTGGGTTTTGTTGTAGCCATAGGCCTCATGAACATCATGGATGACTTGCGGCCAGGTGTTGCCGTCCCGCCTTGGTGTAGATCTTGGCGGATTTGGAAGCCGCCGCAGGGTGCTGGCTGCAAGCTCAAGCCGGTCGACGATCTGTGTGGTGGTGAGCGCCATACGATCCTCTAGGTAGATGCTTTTGAGGTGACTTGCGCGTCCAGTACGCTGTGCAGCACACGGATATGGAAGTTGCGGGCTGCCATGATGGGTTCAGCCAGAGTGATCAGTTGACCGGGGGTGGGCGCGATAGTCTTGCTGCTGCGCCTCCAGGCCTGACAGGTGGCAAAGATCACATCGGTTGGATAGCTGCTTAGATCCTGGATCCAATCCTCAATCAGTTGTGTGATGGCCTCTGGGGAGAGCCGTTTTTGCGGATAGTGGTTGAGAAGCTGACCAACAGCCAGGCTCACTGGTTTTGACCCACCAGGTGCGTTGGCCTGTGTGAGTGTGCTGAGCAGTTGCTCCAGTTCCTCAATCTCTTGAGCCGTTCTTGGTGCTAGTCGTCGTTCTGGCCGGGAGACTATCAGCTGCTGTAACAGCCTCATCCCAGGCTCTCTGCCAAACATGGGAAATGGATTTTTTGCGTTTGGAGGGTTCATGGGATTTCTCCTCGGATTGAAGGACCGCCTGTGCTGGAGGTTCTACCCGATGTTGCTCACAGGCCTAGTTTTGGGGGTAAGAGGGAAAAGGTTCTTTTGATGGTTCTAAATGACGGTTCAAGGGGGGCACCACGTGCCGGTTGCTGGCAGGGCCTTCCGGCACACCATACCGCTTGTGTGTTCTCGGTTTGGTCGTCTCCAGATTTTCAAGAGCAGGGTGACCATTTGGATCTGTGATGGCCTTGCGGCCTGCAAAGCCCGTGAGGACAAAAATATCGGACCGTCGAGAGCCATTGGCACGGCGACGCTGGTAGCGGGTGATGAGGTGCAGTGCTTCCAGATGAGTTAAGCAGCTTGCGCTCCGAGCAGCAGCACGCCTCCTGCAGCGTGACTTGCGATGGCCAGCACAGGCTGTACTCATCTGCAAAGTTGGCAATGGTGATGAGCACAAACTTCTCGATCGGATCGGAAACTTGAGAACACCCATAAGCCCAGGTGATCGCTTGAACGCTCATAGGTTCGAAATCCTGTTCTCGCGGATTTCCTTTTGCCTGAGCCAGTCGAGTACAGCTTCTCGGCGATAAAACACCCGCCGTCCAGTGCGCACACATGGTGGACCAATGCGCATGGTCTGCCAGCGGCCCAGCGTATCAACACAAACGCCAAGCTCTTTGGCAAGTTCAGCCCTTGTCATCCAGCCATCAAGAATGGCCTTAGGTTCTGTTTGTTCAAGTCCCGGGATAGGGACTTTGTCTTCCATGTGCTCCTCCAAAGCAGAACCGCTCGGGCTCAAACGGTTTGCAGAAGAGCTAAGCATAGAAGGTCAATAGGCGCGTAGGCGTTGATGGGCGTTCATAGGCGTTCAAACGCCTGGGCATTGCCTATTGAGGCGAAATAAACTTCTGAGTAACGCAGCTCGACATCTGTAATGAGACGCAAAACTCATCTCGTTTAAATCATGAGGGTTTGGAATATCCTATAGATATCAATGGGTAGTTTTAGAGTTTCGGTTGCCGCCAAACCTCCTAGTATTTCAAATGGTTGACGCATTGATCAAATCAACTTTGTTGAAACAACACAATTGAGAGATTGGCCTGTTGTTAGCCGGTAAAGGTCTTAAGTCTTGCTGGAAATAGCCTGACCTAAACGGCAGGCTGAATGCGAACTACATGCGGCGGCGTGTTCTTTGATGAGGCCCAATAGAAGCTGGATGCCACAAGGCAGTACTCAAACAGCAGATCTTTGACGCAGGTGATTTGCCTCGCGCCTCAACTTTTCTTCTTCATGATGTCTGGGTTGCGAGAGGGGAGGGAAACCAATGCCGCTGCCATCAAAAGAGTATTTCACTTTAATTGAAGCTGGCGTCCGCTGGGGAGCTCCATTAGGCACCATTGCAGGTTGGGCAGAAGTTGGTCGGTTTCGCATTGTCACCAGTACGCCGCATATAGCCTGCGGTGATCGGCGCGTTTTTGGCATGGTGGTGCTGTTTGGAGCAGACTTGTTCAAGATGCTGACTACGACAGGAAAACGCTCCCGTTGTTGTTTGGTCCAGCGTGTGATCCCGTTTCATCAAGACTGTACTGAGCTGCTTTATGTGACCAAGCCAGAACAAGGTTTAAGGGTCCAGCCTGATGAACTCTGGATTCCAGCCATCGATCTTTATCGCTTTGAAGAGAAGTACGGCCTTGCCCAGCGCGCAGGCAAAGGTGGTCGTGAGCCGAAATATGATTGGGAGGGAATGTGGGCACCGCTCTGCGTGCATATTTTTGCAGAAGGCGTTCCCAAAACCATGCAGGAGTTGGCGAATGGAGTGCAGGTTTGGTTTATTGAGACGTCTCCAACCGGAGAGGCGCCTGATATGAGTACCATCCGCCGCCGTATTCGCCCCATTTGGGAGGCACTGAAGAAGGAGCAGGAGAATTAGATGAAGGTGTAGGCGTGTTGGGAGGAGGCGATGCAGCAATCTGCTGCGCCTGTTGGGATGGTTTTTGCTTCACATACTCGGCTATGGCATTGACGCTCTCACGCAAAGGAGATTCCATTAGATGGGCATAGCGCTGTGTAGTGCTCATCTGAGTGTGACCTAAAAGACGAGCAATGATTTCAAGGGAAGCGCCGCCCGAAACCAAGAGAGAAGCAAAGGTGTGACGCAAGTCATGAATGCGGACATCGGAGATTTCTGCTTGCTTCAAAATGCTCTGCCAATAACGGCGCATTTCATGAACGGGTCTGCCAGTCCCATCTCCCGGAAACAGCCAGGGACAGTCCTCTGGTACAAGTTCTAACCGCCATCTCACTAGATCAGCCACTTCTGCGGAAATAGGCAGGCGATGGGTGCGCTTCTGTTTGGTGGTCGTTGCCGGTTTAAACCACGTGAGTAGTTCAAGATTAAAGTGCTCAAATCGAGCATGACGCACTTCTCCAAGGCGTGCACCAGTTAGCAAGCACAGGCGGATTACATCGGCTCCGCGTCTGTCTTCACTGTTTTCTAGCGCTTCCGAGAGACGGTTGATCTCATCAAAGGACAGAAAGCGTTCGCGGGCGTTTTCAGGGCGCTTATGAAACCCTTGAGCAGGGTTGTCTGAACGCATCTTCCACTGCACTGACAGATTGAACATTTTGCGCAGGACCTCACCGAGCCGATTGGCACGGATTGGTGTCGGGCAGGGGACAGATCGGCGCAAAAGCTTCTTAGCAAGACGATGACGCTCAGCAGCCATTTCACGCAAGAGCTTGTTGACATCGGCTGGAGAAATCTCACGCACCAGTCGGTTGCGCCACTGCGGCAGTACCAGTTTGGTCAGCATAGAAATTTGGTCAGAGCGGTTACGGGCGGCAAGCTTGGGTAAATGCTCGTCAATGTAGCGCTCAACCAAATCGCTCATGCGCGGCACAACACGTTCTGCTTCTCGGTTGCCCAGCGGGTCGCACTCCATCTCAATCTCGCGGCGGATGGTTTTGGCACGTTCTCGGGCTGCTACCACGCTCCAAGCGGGCCACATACCAATGGTATAGCGGCGCTGGCGACCATTGACACGGTAGGAAAGATTAAACGCCTTGGAGCCGGATTTATAGATCACCAAGGCAAAGCCCAGGACTTCAGTGTCAAACAATTGATACTGGCGCACGGTGGGCTTTGCAGCGCGTGCTATCTTTTCTGTAAGGCGTTGACGACTAGGCACAATACACTCCCCCCTCACATACCATCCAAGTGATGCGTAGTGTGCCAGCTCTTGCAAGATCAAAGTCTTAGGGTGCCAAGTGCGAGCACACAGAAGGAGAGTCTAGAGGCAGTCATCTCTAGGCGTATAGGCGTTCAAAGGCGTTGGAAACTGAAAAAGCGCACAGAAGATGAGACGGTGCCAAAGAATTGAAGCTAGGAGAGCATTTACTGGAACGCCAAAACTTGTCGGTCAGAAGCTACATTTCACGGATAGTAAGGAAAAGCATTTTGATTGGGGTAAAGAGGATTATTGATATGTTGTAACTTTGGGAACACTTTCACAAAAATCCTAATTGAAATGTGTCGGATATGTTTTGAGTAGGAAACGGTGGGTGATTAAGCGTAAACTACATATTCTCCTATATGTCGACGCGAGTGATCATGTCGCCATGACTTGTCAGCTTTACATTGGGTATTCCCCGTAGGGCTTCGGTGGCTGCCTAAATCAAAATTTAAATTTACCCGTTCAGTAAACTGGAGCACACCTTTGCGGTAATATCTTTCAGCGCGGCAAGCTTGCGTGACTAACCTCATATCATTGTCTGCAAAAAGTTCTTAAAGCTTTTGAGGCCAAACTTAACTGGGTGTTTAGCTTTACCTGGTTTCTTAGGCTTTTGGGCTGCTTCCTTTTCCAAAGGCAAGGAAACTTGAGCTTCATTTTTGAATTTTTGATATTCAGGAGGCAGGATTTGAATTTGCTCCTCACTGATCTCATATCGTTTCCAAGGGTGTGAAGAATTCCCAGCAAGGAACAAATGACCGTCATAACTCATGGCTATTTTTGTTTCTAAATCACCCAAAAAATGCATTGCTAACGGGGAGTTGTCTGGAATGTTGAACTCACTAAAGTAAGGTCGATCAACAAACAAGGCATTTAGCTTTGTGGTCGCAACGAGCTCGTATCCGTTTTTTTGTGCTTCCAAATAGGTAGCGAGTAGTGAATTGCCATTATTGACTGCGAGATTTCTTGCTTGAAGCAAATATACATCCAACGGAACAAGTGGGTTAAACTCAATACAAACAACGCGTGGGCGGTGTTGTTGGATATCGTTCCAAACATGAACGTCGCACCCGTCAATATCGATGGAGAGAAAGTCAAAATTCTTAGGGACAGGCACTTTCAGCTGCTTCAGATGGTAGTCTAGATTGCTTTCCTTGTCTAAGCCAACATAGTTATGGATGATCTCCACTTTCCGGTTGCTTTGATAGAGTTTATTTAGTCGCTTGTAACGGTCCCGAGCAGGCTCAAAGAGAATGCCCCGCCAACCATTATTGGTGATTAAGTTGTAGGAGTTGCTGTGGTGCTTGCCATCTGCTGCTCCGATATCGCAAAGGGTTTTGTTCTTAGTACCAATAACGTCGAAGATTTTCTCGATAATTCCGTCTTCACCATATTTCGTGACAACATTATTTCTATGCTTCTGCAACCAAACGGATCGTTCATTGCGTAAGTCATTTGGTAAAAACCTAATGGTTGGTTTTGTCATGCCGTCCTCTGCTAAGGTTTCTTTTTAGATCTAGCAGCGGAAGGGATCTTCCAAAATCCCCAGAAAGTGACAATTTAATCGGTTGTGCATCACGTTCGAGCTAGGATAAGTGGGTGTAGTTAAACCGATTTGTCATAAGCTCAGGCAGGTGCACGGAAAATGCCTATCGTCTTGACAGGATTTTTCTGCGAGGGTAATGAACAGGCGAAGGTTGGTACGCTCTCCTGCCTGTGTTAACACTTTCTGCTCACGTGAGCAGTTTTAATTTCATCGAGTGTGGCGGCGACTGATTGGAAGGCCTTAAATCCTACCGTCGGCCTTACTAGCCGCTTAATAAAACGATGGTCTGCTTGATGATATTGGTGTGTAACTTGGCCCGAAGAATATCAATGAAAGATCGCCAAGAATCCACCAGGAAAAATAGTAGATGATGTTGGTCAGCCGGTGCAGTTAGCTACACTCTTAACTATGAAAATTTTCTCCGGTACGCAGTTGAGGCCAATGGGATTCTCAAAAAAGTGTAGCTGCAGCTTCACCGTAAATCTCAAGACAGGAGGTCATATGCGCCCTACTACAGCATCAAACTGTAGCTAATCCTATCATAATAAAGCCGAGGGCGAGTTGCGAAAAAATTTGCTTAATGCAGCACTGCCTTAAGGACGAATACTATTGTAGCCAACGTAGTTTACACGGACATTTTCTCTCCATCCGCCCAATTCATCAATCGGTTCGATTGCACCTTCAATTTTTGATTTACGTCTTCTTTCCGTGTAATCCCAACCAACTTCCAAGGTCTCCAGCCCTTCAAACAGAGATTCCAAGCCATAAGGACTAAACCGCCAATAATCTATAGGGCTAGGATGATAACGCCAACTGAATACTGTAGAGATAAAGACGATACCACCCGGCTTCAGAATACGACAAATTTCATCGGCCGCTTTCCAAGGTTTTGTTAAATGCTCAAATACGTCAACACTAAATACCAGGTCGAATGTATTGTTTGGTATATGCGGGCAATTGATAATGTCTCCTATAATCGTGTTACTTGACACTTCTCGAATATCCAATTTTTTATATTCGAACTCAGGGAAGTATTTTGCAACTGGTTTGTGCTGAGCACCAATTTCCAATAACTGCCCGTCGCGGAGATGCTTACGGACATATTTCTTAGCGAGCTTTACGCATCGCTGAGTTCGTCCTGGATAGGCTTTATGCTGTTCTTCCAACACTTTAAGGTCAACCATCTTAGACTCCCAAGCGAACTAGGTATAGGGTTGAATCCGGGCCTTAAACTACCGATTAATCAACAATCCATGAGGCTTGTATGTAATCTTGATAACTAAATCGATAGCAACGTAAAATAAAAGGCGCACAAAAAATCACTGTTACGCTGTGATTGCGGATGTTCTACGTGTTTACATGTGGCCTATAAATAAATAACTCTCCTATAATTATAATTATCATAATTTACACCCTGAATATTATTTTATGTGACTGTAAAATTTATTATACAAAATATAACACCTTAAGAAGTGAAGTATTCACCAGTTCGTTTAACAGTAATTCTCCATAATTGAGGGATTACCGGGTCTTCCGCAGTTAAACGTAATAATGATGAACGAGACAAAAACTGCGACTAATAAATCTTGATGTTTAAGTTTCAAAATAGATCGTACACGTTGGTTTGCGCAAGGTAACATTTTATCAGCGGAGTCGAGTTTCATGGTTATGTCTATTCCTCGTATCTTCATTGGCTACGACAGTCGCGAGAACGTTGCTTATCATACA
The DNA here is from genome assembly GCF_001623095.1 of Pseudovibrio sp. Ad5. NCBI lineage: Bacteria > Pseudomonadati > Pseudomonadota > Alphaproteobacteria > Hyphomicrobiales > Stappiaceae > Pseudovibrio > Pseudovibrio sp. Ad5. The sequence continues at coordinate 48,309 of NZ_LMCH01000055.1, forward strand.
CTTTGTCAAAGCATCATTGATAACACATCGATCCCAGTTCAACTTTGTCCGATCGCGAAATCTTCGCTAGAAGCAATTTTTCACCGTACGTCACATCCTCTTCAATCAACGGAATTTTCTTTCAGTCGTTTTCTCACTCCCTATCTCTCCAATTATGAGGGATGGAGCCTGTTTATGGACTGTGACATGATTTTCCGCAGAGATCTCGCAGAACTTTGGGCTCTCCGAGATGATCGTTATGCTGTTATGTGTTGTAAGCATGAATACCAACCGGAGGAAACTACCAAGTTCCTTGGAAATCCTCAGACTAAGTACGAGAGAAAAAACTGGTCCAGCCTCATGCTGTTCAATAATGCACGTTGTAAATCACTGACACCTGAATATGTAAACACTCGTAGCGGTTTGGAGCTCCACCAATTTAAATGGCTAGCAACTGATGAAGAGATCGGGTCACTCCCATTAGTGTGGAACCATCTGGTTGGTGTGTATGAGTATGACCTTAATGCTGCAATCGTACATTACACAATTGGTGGTCCCTACTTCGATGATTTCAAGGATTGCGATTACTCCCAAGATTGAGAACACTACAAGAAGCGCATGCTTTCTGCACAACAGATTGAGAAATCCAAGCCAGTTCCAGCGTAAAGATAGCTATGAAACATTGTGTCGTTACTACTTTTCACGAATCTGGATATCAGCAGTATGGCAAACGATGTATTGAGAGCTTCTTAAAAAAGTGGCCTGATACAGTTTCGATGATGGTATACCCAGAAATGACGTCCGTCGGCTTATCTGAGGCAAGATTGCAATTGTTAGACCCTTTGGTGGTTCTACCAAAACTGCAGCAATTTAAAGCTTGCTATCGTGATAACCCTTTTGCCAACGGCACCAATCCAATCATCCCCAAACAAACAGAGAATTTTCGGTGGGATGCTTACCGATTTTCGAACAAAGTCTTCGCAGTGACGGATGCAATCCGTCGCTGCAGGGGAGCCTTTGATCAACTGATATGGCTGGACGCTGATACCGTTACACACACGCAGATACCAGAAAAATTTCTCGACAAGATAGCTCCTAAGAGGGGGCAGTTGGCTGCATATCTCAACCGGCGAGGATATCCTGAATGTGGTTGGGTGGGCTACAATCTGAAGCACCCCGAGATTTTGAGCTTTGCCGATAGGTTTGAGCAGATTTACCTTTCTAGTGAATTTCTTACATTCAAAGAAAATCACGACAGCTACATTTTCTGGGAAATTGTCCAGGAAATGGAACGGGGCCGCACTGCATCTTTCAAAGAGCTGGGCAGCAGATGGCGTTCAGGACACATTTTTATTCAAAGCGCATTGGGTAAATACGTTGATCACTTGAAAGGCGATCGTAAGATTAAGGGCCGAAGCAGAGAACGTGATGCACTAGCTTTTGCGTATAAACTTCCTCATTTTCTACAACAAAGTTTTTCTCGATAGCATTTTCAGTAAAATGAATGAGGTTTACCCCCCCCCTCGGCTGCACACCCAGGAGTTACATGTGTTACACTCTATTCAACGCCTTGGTTTTGATAAACCAGATCATAGTTTCTGGCAGATATTGATTGTTTGCAGCGGAAAAGACTTTCTTGTATACGGTGAACAGTTCTTGCGTAGTTGCGAAGCGTGCTCACCTGGTCTTCGTGTTGTGGTCGGAATTTCGGACAAAGACGAAAAAGCCCAAGAGCTTTTGCAAAACGTAAGCCAACAGCTTTATGCTACAACAGTTTACGAGTTTGAGTTTGCTTCTGATTTTCAAGCCAGCAGCAATGAAGTAGCTTTGTATAGCACTGCTAGTTGGTTATTTGGACATTCAAAACACGCCCTTCTGATTTTGAGTGTTGAGTTTACCGTTGTTGAAGATCTGACCCTATTGCCTGCGGTGTTGCAAAACTGTGATTTGGGTGCACACACAATCCGGATCAACGAGGGGGGACACCGTATTGCTTATTCTCAGCCTCTTTGGCTAAAGCACACACCTAAAACCTTCCGGCTTTTAGAATTTATAAAAAAACACATCAATTCTACAACTGCTCCGGGTCCTGTTTCTGAAGTTGAGCTAATCAAGAAGGTAATCCTTAAAGAGAGCAGTAAACTCAAAACCGGATGTATCCCAGAATTCTACCGCGATAAGAAACTCTGCGAGAACTCATATATTTTACGTCGTCCCCTTAGTCAGGTGAAAGGCGATGCAAAGCGCCTTTCCGAACTTGCGCAAAAGATTGAGTTTACGAGAAATACTCCAAAGAATTTAGTACTATTTCCGCTGCAGGATATTGGAACAAAGCAGCCATTAGACGACAACGGCTATCAAACTCGCATTTCTCGATTATCCCGTCCTGGGAGAGTTGGATGGCGTGTGATGGCTCGACTGATATCGCAATCCGCACAGTCAGCTGGCGTCTTTACAAGAATTTTACCTGTTGCACAATGGGAAGTAACACAAGAGCTAATTGATCGGCTCGACTTTGCTGAGCAACTTTTTATTCCGCACAAAACCTATAAGCAACTCCCAATTGATAATGCCACATTCTATATGCAGGAATATTTGTCTGAGATATTTACCTGCTCATCAACGGGTTGGGGGCCTTCAGCAAGCTGGTCAAGTTCTGATGCTTTTAAAAATTTCCCGATTGATCCACGGCTAGAGGAGTTTAAAGCCGAGCTAAAAGCCCAGAAGAAAACCAAAGCACCTCAAAAAAATCAAAAGCAACAGAGTTTACCTGAGTTTGATGTTCTTGCTGTCCTACAAGTTCCAGAAGACGAAGCACTAACGTTACACGCAAAGTGTACATTAGATGACTTTATCGAAGACATGGTGAAACTTTCTGAAAAAGAGAGCCTTAAAGTACTGTTTCGTAAGCACCCTCTGGATCAAACTGACTTTTATGAGAAAGCCAGGAAAACGTGGCAGAATGAACACCTGCTATTTACAAACTCAGGACATATTCACGATGTCCTGCTGGAGGCTCAATGTATAGCTGTCATCAATAGTGGTGTCGGCTTCGAGGCAATGTTAATGGGCAAGCCTGTACTTGCATTTGGGCGGGCTATTTACGATCAAGCGGTCTCACTGGTTTCAGAGAAAGGCATTCTGACTTCCTATCAACACGCTATCTCTGAAAATTCTGATTTACGTACCAAACGGTACGACCAATTCCTTTCATGGTTTCTGTATCGTACCAGTTTCAAGCTGGATGAAACTTCTTTTGATAAGCTCCCTGTAGATGATGGCGCAGCTCAGCCAATAGAGAATCCAGTCTATCACTTCTATCAAAATGAAATGAAACTAACCTCCCAGCGGGCCAAAAAAGTTGAGTTCAAGAAGTCCAAGTCATCCGGCCTCTCTTTTTCTGATATTTTCGATAAGTCTCAAAAATCTTTGAAGAAGGCAAAGAAGTCCATCAAAAAAAAATATTACCATGAGGCTGTTAATCACTCAAAAGGTCTGTTTATGCCGTACTTTAATACGGAATTGCTAGCCGGTAAGCGAGTATGTCTTGTCGGAAATGCAGGAAAATTACTTGAAAGCGAAGCTGCAGATTTTATTGATAGCCATGATATCGTTATCAGGATGAATCTTGGATGTCCTTATATCGTTAAAAAAGGCATGACGCTTCAACCGGACTATGAAAAGTATATTTATGGGATATTTACAGATGGTCGCTCCAGTCAAGCAGAGGAGTACACTGTTTTAGATCCCAACACACCGGTGGCAATTCTAAATGAATATACTGCAGTTCCGGCGATTGGAATTAAATCAGACATTTGGTCATGTTCGACTGCAGACCGCGCAAGACAACTATTCTTTGCTCCAGTTTTCAATACTCAAAACGTTGCGCCCCATCCAAGCCTGCATCATTTGTCCTCAAAGTTCATTTTAGCTCACAAGGTGCAACGCCTGCCTAGGATCTATACGAAAAAGTTACAGATGAAACTTTCTGCGGAACCTACATCAGGTATTATTTGGATTGAATTTTTACGCCAAGCGAACCTTGCAGAACTTTCGCTGGTTGGTTTTGACTTCAATCAGTCCCGGCATATTGTTCGGAAAGGATTGAGCTTGTTGGAGGCAACCGGAAGATATCGTCATAATCCTCAAAGAGAACGAAACTACGTCATCAATTGTGTTTTGCCAGCACATAAGAATATTCGCCTCTTTTAGCCTTCTAATCAGCATTGCAGACACACTTCTTCAATCCATTGAAATAGCTGCGCAACCATACGAAAGCTCATTGCATGTCAAATTTTGATCTTAAAGAGGCTTTGACTAGAGAGCCGTCTGCAACAGATAATCACAAGCAAGAAATTGCACGTCTTAACAAACGCCTTACGCATCTGGAAAAGAGAATAACTATCATTGAAGGCAAAAAAGCCCGCCTGATCGAAAAACCTGAAATGTCAAAAGCTGCTCAGGAAATGGTGGAGACACTTTTTTCCCGGTTAAGTCCAATGGACGTAGATAGCTGTAACCTTACCCGCATAGGACGTGCGTTTGACGGAGGTTACATTATGGCTCCGCCAGGGCCTGACGAGAAAGTTGCCTATTCCTTGGGCATTAATCGCGACGTTTCTTGGGATTTAGAGGTGGCCCGTCACGGCTGTAAAGTTTACCAATATGACCATACAATTGATGGTCTCCCCCATCATCATGAAGGCTTTAACTACAAAAAAAAGGGCATTACGACCTCACACCAAATAGATGAGCGAATGACCTGCCTCAAGCATGAGCTTCGAAATAATGGGCACCAAGACACAAACAGCATCTTATTGAAGATGGACATTGAAGGTGACGAATGGGGAGTTTTTGCAGATCTTGAAATGAATGAGTTGCAGAAATTTTCTCAGATACTTGTCGAGTTCCATGACTTGCACAAAGTTTATAAGCTATTTTGGTACCGAACGGCTTTAGCAGGACTGAATAAACTCTTCAAAACCCATCAGGCAGTACATGTTCATGGTAATAATAATACTGCGTTGCGTATTATAGGTGGCTATGCAGTTCCGCCTGTTCTGGAAGTCACGTTCTTACGTCGCGATTTGTTTCAGTTTTCTTCATGCACCCGCACCTTTCCAAATGAGCTAGATCAACCTAACAACCCAAGTTTTGCAGAGCATCAGCTTGGTAGTTTTCAGTTTCCAAACCCAGCCAAGAGGTGAGCGTGAATGATCTCCAGCATGTTGTAACTTGATTGTATCCTATCCGCTAACAAAAATGATGTTACCGCGATAGCGCTGAAAGTTTACGCGATCCCAGGAAAACGTCCCGAGGACTTGCGTACGGGAATGTAGAGGCGCCGCAAAGTTTCGCGTCAACACCACGTCAACCGTCGTACGCATTTTGAGCTGTACATGACGTCGTTTGATGTCGTACACTTCCTTAACGGTTTGTGAAAGTTGCTAAGCGGTATTAAGCGGTTGTGGGCTAAATACTTGAAAAGTAAATTATAGTATAATTTACTACATTAGAGGCTCATAACCTGAAGGTCGTAAGTTCAAATCTTACCCCCGCAACCAAAATTCGATCAATAGATCAAACACATAACAAAAGCCCCGAGCCAAAAGCTCGGGGCTTTTTGCGTTCGCGTCAACACAACGTCAACAAAAAACATGTTCGCCAGCAGCTTACTCAGTAGATGTGGCTGGGAAATGACATTGGATTCTTCTAATGCTCTGTAACAAGATGCCAATTTTAATTTTGTTGTGAGATGCATAATTTGTACGCGCAGTGCTGATGCTCAATTGGACTTTCATTAGTAAGCGTAGCCGACAAGCTAGGCGCTTGCCTGAGTATCAGTGGTTTCGGCAACGCGCGACTAAGCCGACCTTCGCAGCAGCGAAGAAATCTGGGTCAACATCCAAGCCACTGCTGACGTGGTGGGCCATATGTATGGACCGCCTGCATTTCGCAAGAGAGTTTTTACTTGGAACCTTGAAGTCGCTACTATGTATCCGACCTGTTTATCGGCACGCGGGCCGTGGCCTTGATGGTAATACGCACGTCCC
>NZ_LMCH01000056.1:0-800 GCF_001623095.1 Pseudovibrio sp. Ad5
GTGTACATACCGGAGACATAGGTGACAGGTGTTCGGAGAGATGGTTGACACATTAACATGGCATTCAGGGAGGGACCGGGATGCCTTGGAAAGAGTGTTCAACAATGAAACTTCGAGAAGAGTTTGTCCGACTTGCAGATCAGGACAATGCTAATCGGCGTGCCTTGTGTCGCCGGTTCGGTATCAGCCCACAAACAGGCTATAAATGGCTGAGGCGGTGGCGTGCGGGAGAAGACTTGAATGATCTCTCCCACCGGCCCAGAACATCTCCTGGACGTTCACCACAGGAGGTGGAGCAGAGGATTTTATCAGTGCGTGATACTTACCCGGCTTGGGGCGCTCGAAAGATCCGCGCTTATCTGCAGCATCAAGGCATTACAGTTCCAGCAAGCTCCACGGTGCACGCCATTCTACAGCGCCATGACCGTATTGAACCGAAATCAATCCCAGCGTCCTCGGATTGGCAGCGATTTGAAGCTCCTCTTCCTAATCAACTCTGGCAAATGGATTTTAAAGGTTGGATCAGGCTGGAAGATAACACTCGTTGCCATCCTCTCACGGTTGTCGACGACCACTCCCGGTTTGCGACCTGCCTTAAGGCTTGCCCAGACCAACGCACCAATACAGTTAAAACGGCTTTAGAAGAGAGCTTTAAGCTCTACGGCTTGCCGAGAGCCTTTCTGGTTGACAACGGTTCTCCATGGGGGACTGCTCTTACCGATCAGCGTTGGACACCATTGCGGATCTGGTTGGCTCATCTTGGTGTCCGCCTGATCCATGCCAGACCTTTTCATCCTCAG